>DATLDS010000031.1:0-7166 GCA_035525735.1 Novosphingobium sp. | reverse complement strand
CGTGGTGGCGGGCATCTTGTCGGCGCGGTCCACGGGCGAGGGCCAGGTGGTCGATTGCGCAATGGTCGACGGCGCCGCGATCCTTTCGGCGATGACCTTCAGCCTGTTCGGCAATGGAGTGTGGAAGGACGAACGCGGGGTCAACCTGCTCGACGGCGGCGCGCACTTCTACGACACTTACGAGACCGCCGACGGCAAATGGATATCGATCGGCTCGATCGAACCGCAGTTCTACGCCCAGCTGCGCGACAAGGCCGGGCTGGTCGGCGACGCGAGCTTCGATGCGCAGATGGACTCGAGCCAGTGGCCCGCGCTCAAGGACAAACTCACCGCGCTGTTCAAGACCAGGTCGCGCGACGAGTGGTGCGCGCTGATGGACGGCGCCGACATCTGCTTCGCGCCGGTGCTCAGCCTCGGTGAAGCGCCCCACCACCCGCACAACGCGGCGCGCGGGACGTTCGTCGAGGAGGGCGGGATGATCCAGCCCGCGCCCGCGCCGCGCTTCTCGGCCACCCCGGCGCCGCCGGTGAGGCTTGCCGGGCGCTGAGCTGGTTGCACCGCATCGACCCGATGGTGCGGCTGCTGGTCGCGGCAATCGTCCTCGCCACGCTCGTGCCCGTCAGTGGACGCGCGAGCGCCGCGGCGCAATTCGTCGCGAACGCCGCGGTGTTCGTGCTGTTCCTCCTCAACGGGCTGCGCCTGCCGCGCGCCGAGGTGCTCGCGGGACTCGGCAATCACCGCCTGCTGATCCCGATGGTGCTGTGGGTCTATGGCGCGATGGCGCTCGCGGGCTGGCTGCTGTGGCAGGCGGGCGCGGGGATGCTGCCGCCGCTGCTCGCGCTCGGCTTCCTGTTCCTCGGCGTGCTGCCTTCTACGGTGCAGTCGGCGACCGCTTACAGCTCGCTCGCCGGGGGCAACGTGGCGAGCTCGGTGGTCGCGGCGGCGCTGCTCAACCTGCTTGGCGTGTTCGTCACCGCGCCGCTGTTCTCGCTGCTCGCCGGAGCCGGCCAGGCGGGGTTCGACGGCGCGGCGCTGGTCAAGGTGATCGCGATCCTGCTGGTGCCGTTCGCGCTCGGCCAGGCGCTTCAGCGCTGGCTCGGCGAATGGGTCAAGTCGCACCGGCCGCTGGTCACCGCGATGGACCGCACCTCGATCGCGATCGCGGTTTACGTCGCGTTCTCGGGAGCGGTCGCGGGCGGAATCTGGACCCGCGTGGACGCCGCGGGCTGGGCGGGATTGCTCGCCGGCGTCGCGCTGCTGCTCGGTTTCGCGCACGCTGGCGCTTGGCTCCTCGGCACGGCGTTGCGGCTGCCGCGCGGGGATCGAATCTCCATGCTGTTCGCGGGCGCGCAGAAAAGCATCGCGATGGGCGCGCCGCTCGCCACCGTGCTGTTCGCGCCCGCGGCGGCAGGGATCGTGCTGCTGCCGATCCTGATCTACCACCTGCTCCAGCTGGTGCTCGCCGCGCCGCTCGCGGCAGGGCTAAAGCGCGCTGATCCTACTTAGGCTGATACGTCTGCTCGGGCCCGGGAAAGCTCCGCTCGCGAACTTCGCCGGCGTAGCGCGCGGCCGCCGCGCCGATCGTCTCGGCGAGCGCCTCGTAAGTCTTCACGAACCGCGGCACGCGTTCGAACATGCCGAGCATGTCCTCGGTCACTAGCACCTGGCCGTCGCATCGTGCCGAGGCGCCGATCCCGATCGTCGGGATCTCGAGCGCCTGTGTCAGCGCGACGGCGATCGGCTCGATCACCCCCTCGATCACCACCGCGAACGCGCCCGCCTGCTCGACCGCCTGGCCGTCGGCGATGATCTTCTCGTGCTCCTCCTGGCTGCGCCCGCGCGCCCCGTAGCCGCCGAGCGCGTTGACCGCCTGGGGGGTCAGCCCGACGTGCGCCATCACCGGAATTCCCCGGCTCGAGAGGAACGCGATCGTCTCGGCCATCGCCTGCCCGCCCTCGAGCTTGACCCCGGCGCAGCCGGTCTCGGCCATGATTCGGCTGGCCGAGGCGAACGCTTGGCTCGGCGAGGCTTCGTAAGTGCCGAACGGCAAGTCGACGATCACCACGCTGTGATAGCTGCCGCGCACCACCGCCGCGCCGTGCGCGCACATCATCTCGAGCGTGACCTGAAGCGTCGTGGGGAGGCCATAGATCACCTGACCGAGCGAATCGCCGACCAGCAGCAGGTCGCAATGCGGGTCGAGCAGTTGCGCGGTGCGCGCGGTATAGGCGGTGAGCATGACCAGCGGCTGCTTGGTCACTCCGTCGGCCTTGCGCCCCTTGATCGCCGGCACGGTCAGTCGCCGCATTGGCTGCGGGGTCGGGTGCGCGCGGCTGGTCGCGGTGTCGAGCTGGAAGGTGGTGGACATCGTGAAGCGCTCTATACCCTGTCGCGCGGCCTTGAAAGGCGGGGAAAAACGGCTTGCGCTGCGGTCCCTTGACGCTAGCTTCCGCGCCATAGTTTCGGCCGCAACCGCAAGCGCGGGCGCCACCAAGGTTAGGGGAGTTGTATGCTCGATCGGGTCAAGCCGCTGGACGCCATTCTGGCGACCGCGCAAAAGAAGTCGCTCAAGCGCACGCTCGGCTGGTTCCAGCTGACCTTGTTCGGGATCGGCTGCGTCATCGGCACCGGCATCTTCGTGCTGACCGCGGTCGGCGCGCAAAAGGCCGGACCGGGGTTGATGCTGGCGTTCGCCATCGCCGGCGCGGTCTGCATCGTCGCCGCGCTGTGCTATGCCGAGATCGCCGCGATGATCCCCGTCGCGGGCAGCGCTTATACCTACAGCTACGCGACGATGGGCGAGTTCCTCGCCTGGACGGTGGGCTGGGCGCTGATCATGGAATACGCGATCGCCGCTTCGGCGGTGTCGGTCGGATGGTCGGGATACTTCAGCGGCACGATCCTGGGCGGGCTCGGCATCCACCTGCCGGCCTGGCTCAGCGGCGGTCCGCTCGCGTTCGGCGGGATCGAAGGAGGCCTCATCAACCTTCCGGCGCTGCTGATCGCGCTGTTAGTGACCGTGCTGCTGGTGGTCGGCACCAGCGAAAGCGCCAAGGTCAACGCCTTCCTCGTGATGATCAAGGTCACCGCCTTGACCGCGTTCATCGCGCTGACTTTCACAAGCTCGGAATTCAGCGCCGACAAGTTCAATCCGTTCCTTCCCGCGGGCGTGTTCGGGGGCTTCGGCACGGGGGTCGGCGCGGTCGGCGCGGCGGCGACGATGTTCTTCGCTTACGTCGGGTTCGACGCGGTCTCGACCGCGGCGGAAGAAACCAAGAACCCGCAACGCAACGTGCCGATCGGACTGGTCGGCTCGCTGCTGTTCTGCACCGTGTTCTACATTCTGGTCGCGGCGGGCGCGATTGGCACGCTTGGCGGCGCTCCGATCATGGGCGCGGGTGTCCCGCTCGAAGCCGGCTCGCCCGAGCTGGCCCGCCAGTGCGCGGTGGCGCTCAACGCCGATGCGCTGGTGTGCTCGAAAGAGCCGCTCGCCCATGTGCTCAAGATGCTGGGCTACTCGTGGTTCGGCAACGCCATCGGCATCGCCGCGTTCCTCGCGTTGCCCTCGGTCATCCTCGTGCTGATCTTCGGCCAGACGCGGATCTTCTTCGTGATGAGCCGCGACGGATTGCTGCCCGAGGCGCTGAGCCGGGTGCACCCCAAATTCCGCACGCCGCACGTGGTGACGATGATCACCGGCCTGGCGGTGGCGATCGCGGCGGCGTTTTTCCCGGTCGGGCAGTTGGCCGACATCTCCAACGCCGGGACGCTCTACGCATTCATGATGGTGGCCATCGCGGTGCTCATGCTGCGCCGGACCGACCCCGACCGCGCGCGCAGCTTCCGCGTGCCGGCGGTCTGGCTGATCGCGCCGTTGACGGTCATCGGCTGCGTCTTCCTGTTCCTCAACCTTCCGACCGCGGCGATGCTGTTCCTGCCCGGCTGGGGGCTGCTCGGGATCGCGATCTACTTCCTCTACAGCCGCAGCCGCAGCCATCTTGGCCGCGGGATCGTCGAGGTGGTCGACTCGGTCGCAGGCGAGGACACGATGATCCCGATCCACCCCCCGAAGGAATAGCAGGATTGCGCCGATAGAAAGGGCCGCGCTCCGGGAGGGACGGAGGCGGCCCTTTCCGTTGGCCCAGGGTAGGCGCCGTCAGAGGGCGGTCTCGGCGTAGCTTCCCTTGGCCTCGTCGCGAACGTTCATTCCCAGCGCCATTTTGGCGGTGGCGAGCAGGCCGAGGTCGCCCGCCCAGATCGAGGCGTCGCCGAGCTCCATCCGCAGCATCAGCAGGTCGGGGTCGTTGGGCCCGCCGGGAAACCAGGATTCGACGAAGTTGTTCCAGTGCGCGTGTCGAATCGCGGCGCTGGTTTCCTCGGCGAGAACCCCGTGAAAGCGCGCGAACACCTCGTGACCCTTGCCGGCAAACGTCGCGGTCGCCGGCCCCATCGCGGCGAAGCGGTTCGAGCGGCTGGTGAAGAACCAGATCGCGTTGTTCGCTTGCTTGTCGAGTTGCGCGGTCATCGGCGCCGCCGAGTCCGCGTCGGAGTCGAGCTGGAGCATGACAAACGGCGAGTCGGCGAGCGCCTTCCAGAATTTTTGGCGCAGCTCTTCGGGATCGGACCGGATATATTTCATGGAAAAGCGGCCTCGCTGGTGTCGTCGATCCAACGGGGGGAGCGGCGATTTGGTTCCGGCAGGAAGCACGCGCTCGAAAGGCATTGCGGAAGCTGAGCGAATGGGAACATAATGGGAACAAGAGAGTCGATTCGCCATGACCCCGCTTGCCCCTCCGCCGCTCGCGCGCGGCTTCTCCTCCGGCGTGAGCGCCGCTGAGGCGCGCTGGCGGCCGGGGCTCGCCAACGCCTGCCGCCACAGCGAGATCTTCGCCTCGTCCGCCGAGGCGAGCGGAGCGGGGCTGGCGTTGTCGCTGGCGCTCGATGCGCGACGCGCGGCAGCTTCCGCTTCGGGTGACGACCCCGACGAGCGCGCGTGGCTGTGGGTCCAGGACAAGGTGGCGCGGCGGCTGTCGGGACGGCCGTACTATCGCGGGATGCCCGAGCCGTTGCGCCATCGCCTGATCCATGTCGCCGCCGGAAGCCCCGAGGACGCGCTGTTCGCGCTCGAGGAAGGCTTGCGCTGCCGCGAGCTGGCGTTCGTGATCGGCGAGATCGCCGGCAATCCGCGCGCGCTCGGGCTCACCGCCTCGCGCCGGCTGAGCCTCGCGGCGGAGAAGCACGGGGTACCGCTGTGGCTGGTCCGGCTCGACGCCAAGCGCGATCTCGGCTCGGCGCGGTTGCGCTGGGAGGCGCGCTCGACTCCATCCGCGCGCCCTCGCTGGGATGCCAACGCACCGGGCGCGCCAGCGTGGGAGGCGGAGCTGTTGCGCGCGCATACGCATCAGCCCGGGCGCTGGCGGCTGGAAGAGAGCGGGGTGGGGTCGGCGCGTATCCTTCGACAGGTTCAGGATGAGCGGGCCTTGTTTGGCAACGGCCTTCCCAACATCCGCTCAGCCTGAGTGCTGAGCCTGTCGAAGCATCGAAGGCCACGCGCTGCCGTGCCCGTCTGTTCTTCCCCCCGCCGCATCCTCGCGATCTGGCTGGCCCGCCTCGCGATCGATCGCTGGCGGCTGGGCGAGGGCTGCACCGAAGGCGAGGGCGCCGACGCCGCTCCGCTCGCGCTGATCGGCGAAACCGCGCACGGGCCGCGGATCGACGCCGCCAACCGCGCCGCGCTCGCCGCCGGGATGCGCGCCGGGATGGGACTCGCCGACGCGCGCGCGGTCTGTCCCAAGCTAGACGTCCGGCCGTCCGACCCGGCGCGCGACCTCGCGTTCCTCGAAAGCCTCGCGGTCTGGGCGCAGCGCTGGGGGCCTTGGAGCGCGCTCGACCCGCCCGACGGGCTGCTCGTCGACATCACCGGCGTGGCGCACCTTCACGGCGGCGAGCCGGCGCTGTTGGACGATGCGGCGCGCCGCCTCACCGAGCGCGGGCTCGCCGCGCGCGTGGGAATCGCGCCGACCGCGGGCGCGGCCTGGGCGCTCGCGCATCATGGGCCTCCCGCGGCGATCCTGGGTTCCGACGACGATGCCGCGACCCGGCTCGGCGAGTTGCCGGTCGCCGCGCTGCGGCTCGACGAGGACGTCGTCGTGCTGCTCCGCCGGCTCGGCCTCAAGCGGCTCGCCGACTTGTCCGGGATCGAGCGTGCGGCGCTGTCCCGGCGCTTCCGCAACCGCCGCTCGGCCGCGGCCAACCCGCTGATCCGGCTCGACCAGCTGCTCGGCCGCGCCGCCGAGCCGCTGCTCCCGGTGCTCGCGGCCGAAGCGCCGTGGGTCCAGCGCCGCGTGATCGAGCCGATCCGCCACCGCGAGCTGCTCGACCAGGTGGTGGCCGACCTCGCCGCCGACCTCGCACGCGTGCTCGAAGGCCGATCGCTGGGCGCAAGACGGCTCGAGCTCGGCGCGTGGAAGATCGACGGCGAGGTCGTCGTACGGCGGCTCGAGCTCGCCGCGGCGAGCCGCGATCCGGCGCATATCGCCCGCTTGTTCGCCACCCGGCTCGACGACATCGACGCCGGGTTCGGGATCGAGCTCATTCGGCTGCGCGCGCCGTGGACCGAGCCGCTGGCTTTGACTCAAGCCGACTTCGAGGCGGCGGCGGAAACGCACGGGACGAGCCTGGCGGTCTGCGTCGACCGGATCGCGGTGCGCCTGGGCGCAGCCGCGGTGCGCCGCCCGGTGGCATACGCCAGCCACGTGCCCGAGCGGGCGCAACGCTGGCAAGCCGCGCTCGATCCGTTGCCGACCTCGCAAAGCGCATTTGTTTTCCATGCCAGGCCGTTGAAATTGCTCGATCGGGCCGAGCCTATCGCGGTGCTTTACGCCACCCCCGACGGGATGCCCCGGCGCTTCCGCTGGCGCGGCGCGGTGCACGAGGTCGCGCGGGCCGAGGGGCCCGAGCGGATCGCCCCCGAATGGTGGCGCGAACGCGGCACCGCGCGGCTGCGCGATTACTACCGGATCGAGGACGACGAGGGACGGCGGTACTGGATCTATCGGCTGGGGATCGCCGGCGACGGCCGCGGCGGCCCGCCCGAGTGGTTCCTCCAGGGGCTGTGCGCCTAGGACTCTCTCCCCGCGAGCGGGGAGAGATACGAAGGCTTGCGA
>DATLDS010000027.1:0-3299 GCA_035525735.1 Novosphingobium sp. | reverse complement strand
GCGGGCCCCTCCCTCTCCCCACGGGGAGAGGGGTTCGTCAAGCCACCAGCCCCAGCGGCGCTTCGACCAGCGCCTTGAACGCCTTCATCAGCTCCGCGCCGTCGGCGCCGTCGATGGCGCGGTGGTCGAAGCTGCCGGTGGCGCTCATCACGCTGGCGATGGCGAGCGCTCCGTCGACCACGTAGGGCCGCGGCTCGCCGGCGCCGACCGCGAGGATCATCCCTTGCGGCGGGTTGATCACCGCCTCGAACTGCTTGATCCCGAACATGCCGAGGTTGGAGAGGCTGGCGGTGCCGCCCTGGTACTCGTGCGGCTGCAATTTGCCCTCGCGCGCCTTGTCGGCGAGCGCCTTCATCTCCTTCGAGATCGCCGAGACCGATTTCGCCCCGGCGTCGACGATGATCGGGGTGATCAGGCCCGACGGCGCGGCGACCGCGACCGAGATGTCGGCGCGGCTGTAGCTGCGCAATTCGTCGCCGGCGAAGCTGACGTTGCACTTGGGAACTGCAAGCAGCGCTTTGGCCAGCGCCTTGACGATCAGGTCGTTGACGCTGAGCTTGACCCCTTGGCCTTCGAGCGCGGCGTTCAGTTCGCCGCGCAGCTTGAGCAGCGCGTCGAGCCGGACGTCGACCGTCAGGTAGATGTGCGGGATCGTCTGCTTGGCCTCGGTCAGCCGCCGCGCGATCGTCTTGCGGACGTTGTTGAGCTTGGCCGCCTCGAACGGGATGCCGAAGTCGGGAATCGCCGCGGCCGCCTTGGGCGGTTCGGCCGGTGCGGGTGCGGCGGCGGATTGCGGCGCGGCGGCGCCGGGCGCGGCGCCCTCGACGTCGGCCTTGACGATCCGCCCGCCCGGCCCGCTGCCCTTGAGCGCGCCGAGATCGATCCCCTTGTCGGCGGCGATCCGCTTGGCCAGCGGGGACGCGATGACCCTGCCCTCACCCGATTGCCCTGAGCTTGTCGAAGGGCTGCTCTTCGCCTGCGGGCTAGGCGCTTGGGGCGAAGTGGAAGACAGGGCTTCGACAGGCTCAGCCTGAGCGGGGATGGGTTGGGCCTTTGCTTCGGACGTAGCTGCTTTTGGTGCCTCCGCCTTCGCCGGAACGGCGCTCGCATCCTCGTCCTCGCCCGCCAGCTGGGCGATCACCGTGCCGACTTTCACCCCTTCGGCGCCTTCGGGCACTTCGATCGCGACGATCGTGCCTTCGTCGACGGCCTCGAACTCCATCGTCGCCTTGTCGGTCTCGATCTCGGCCATCACGTCGCCCGACGACACATGATCGCCGACCTTGACCAGCCATTTTGCCAGCGTGCCTTCCTCCATCGTCGGCGACAGCGCGGGCATCTTGATCGCGATCGGCATCCGGCAAATCCCCCTGGCGGGCCGCGCGTGGCGCAGGCTGCCCGTCATTTCGCCCCCTCTACCCCGGGGGTCAAGGGCCTAGGCTTGTGCGGCGGGCGGTTTGCATCATAATCGCTCGATGCCGCAGCGGGTCTATCTGGTGATCATGGACGAGACCGACGAATCGCGGCTCGCGCTGCGCTTCGCCAGCCGCCGTGCGGCGCGCACCGGCGGGCTGGTCCACATCGTCGCGCTGGTCCCGCGGCAGGATTTCGTCGCCTTCGGCGGAGTTCAGGCGACGATCGAGGAAGAAGCGCGCAGCCGCGCCGAGACGATGGTGACGAGCGCCGCCGGATCGATCGCCAGCGAGAGCGGGGCGATGCCGGTGGTCTCGGTTCGCGAAGGCGACGCAGTGCAAGTGGTGCGCGATTACCTCGCCGAGCATCCCGAGGTCTCGGCGCTGGTGCTCGGCGCCGCCGCGGAGGGAACGCCCGGCCCGCTGGTCACGCACTTCGCGGCGGCGCATCCGGGACAGTTGCCCTGCCCGCTGATGATCGTGCCGGGATCGATCAGCGATCAGGAGATCGATAGGTTGAGCTAACGCCGCCGGCCCTGGTGCCGAAGATTGCTCGGCCTCCCGCGCTTGCCCTGCACCGCCTTGCCCCCGCGCCGCTCGACCCGACCCACGCCCGCGACCATCTCGACCGGCTCGAACTTAAGCGCGCCGGTCAGCGGGTTGGACTCGGCGAGGCGAAGCTCGAGCATCTGGCCGACCGCGAACCGCTCGCCGGTCTGCTCGCCCTCGAGCGCGCGCGCTTTCTCGTCGTAGCGGAATCGTTCGGCCCCCAGCGTCGAGATCGGCACCAGTCCGTCGCCGCCGAGCCCGACGATCGTCGCGAACAGCCCGAACGCCTGGACCCCGGTGATCCGCGTCGGGAATACCTCACCGACGCGCGATGCGAGCCACGCGGCGACGTAGCGGTCGATGGTGTCGCGCTCGGCCTCCATCGCGCGGCGCTCGGTCAGGCTGATCGCCTCGCTGACCCGGTCGAGCGCGGCGCGGTCGGCCGGCGACAACCCGCTGGTCGGGGGCAGGCCTTGCGGGCGTGGCTGCTCGAGGTCGTACGCGTCCACCAGCGCGCGGTGGACGAGGAGGTCGGCATAGCGTCGGATCGGCGAGGTGAAGTGCGCGTAGCTCGCCAGCGCGAGACCGAAATGCCCGGCGTTGCGCGGGCCGTAGTAGGCCTGCGTCTGGCTGCGCAGCACCGCCTCCATGATCAGTGCCTTCTCGGCCTCGTCGGCGACGTCCTTGAGCATGCGGTTGAACAGCGACGGCGTGATCACCTGGCCGAGCGCGAACTTGCGCTCGAACGTCGCCAGGTAGTCCTTGAGCGCGACCAGCTTTTCGCGGCTCGGCGGCTCGTGGACGCGGTAGACGACGGGCGCGACCTTGCTTTCGAGCGCCTTGGCCGCGGCGACGTTGGCGGCGATCATGAAGTCCTCGACCACGCGGTGCGCGTCGAGGCGTTCCCTGAGAGCAATTTCGGCGATCTTGCCGTGGTCGTCGAGCACCACGCGGCGCTCGGGCAGCTCGAGCTCGAGCGGGTCGCGCGCGGCGCGCGCGGCGGCGAGCAGCTTCCACGCCGCCCACAAGTTGCGCAGTTGGGACTCGGCGCCGTCACCGTCGACGCGCTGCTGCGCGTCCTCGTAAGCGATCACTTCGGCGATCCGCACCCGCGCGCGGGTGAAGCGCCAGGCCGTGACCTTGCCGCGCGCGTCGATCGTCAGATGGCAGGCCATCGCGGCGCGGTCGGCGCCGGCCTTCAGCGAGCAGACGTCGGCGCTGAGCACTTCAGGTAGCATCGGCACGACGCGGTCGGGGAAATCGACCGAGTGGCCGCGCGTCCTCGCCTCCTTGTCGAGCGCGCCGCCGGGGCGGACGTAGAAGGCGACGTCGGCGATC
>DATLDS010000016.1:0-10132 GCA_035525735.1 Novosphingobium sp. | reverse complement strand
GTCGAGACCTTTCGTTTCGTCGCGGCGGGTCTGCGGCGCGCGGGCTTGCTCGGCGCTGAACGCTAAAGCGTGGCCTCGATCGCCTTGGCCGCCGCAACGGGGTCGGCGGCGCGGCTGATCGGGCGGCCGACAACAAGCAAGCTGGCGCCCGCGTCGCGCGCCTCGCGCGGTGTGACGGTTCGCTTCTGGTCAGCGGAATCGCCGCTTTCGGGCCGTACGCCGGGGACGACGAGGAACCCGTCCTTCCACACTTCGCGCACCGCGGCGACCTCGCGGCCCGAGCAGACCACGCCATCCAGTCCTGCAAGCTTGGCGAGCTCGGCGAGGCGCAGGACCTGCTCGGACGCGCTCCCCTCGATCCCGGTGCGCGCCATGTCGCGCGCGTCGAGGCTGGTCAACAGCGTCACCGCGACGACTTTGGTGCCACTCGCCGCGGCGGCCTTGGCGTCCTCCATCATCGCGCGCCCGCCGCCGGCGTGGACGGTGACCACCGCGGGCTCGAGCACGTGAATCGCCTGCATCGCGCCGGCGACGGTGTTGGGGATGTCGTGGAGCTTGAGGTCGAGGAAGATCGGCAGTCCGAGCCGCGCGATCTCGTGCACGCCGTGGTGGCCGTGCGCGTAGAAGAACTCCATCCCCAGCTTGATCCCGCCGATGTGCGCCTTGACCTTGGTCGCGAGCTCGAGCGCGGGCTCGAGCTGGGGCACGTCGAGCGCGAGATAGACCGGGTTGGTCATGCCGGCGGCGGCGGCGGCGGCAGTGGCGGGGGCAGCGCTTGCATCCCGAGCGAGCTTTCGAGCTGGGCGATGCGCCGCCTGAGCCGCCACTTCGCGGCGCGGTGGACCAGCCACATCGGCACCAGGCCGAGCAGGAACGCGGCGATCGCCAGCGCTGCGAGCTTGGTCTCGAGCACCAGCGTCGACCACACCCGCACTTCGACCGGCTGCCAGTTGTTGATCGCGAACAGAACCAGCACGACTGCGAGCAGCACCCAGAATATGGTTCGCAGTGCGGTCATCGTCAGCAGCCCCGTTGTCGCGCCCGCGATGCTAGGGCGAATCGCCAAGGATGTGAAGGCGAGGTCAGCGCCCAAACACGCGTTGAAACAGCCGGTCGACCTCGGCGAAGTGGTAATCGAGGTCGAAGCTCGCGGCGAGGTCGTCGGGGGCGATCCGGCCGCTCACCTCGGGATCGGCCGAAAGCAGCGCGAGCAGCGATTCGCGGCCGTCGCTCTCCCACACCTTCATCGCGTTGCGCTGGACGATCGCGTAGGCGTCCTCGCGGCTGACCCCGGCCTGAGTCAGCGCCAGCAGCACGCGTTGCGAGTGGACCAGCCCGCCCATCCGTTCGAGGTTGGCGCGCATCCGCTCGGGATAGACCAGCAGCTTGTCGATCACCCCGGTCAGCCGCGCCAGCGCGAAATCCAGCGTAATCGTGGCGTCGGGAGCGATGAAGCGCTCGACCGACGAGTGCGAGATGTCGCGTTCGTGCCACAGCGCGACGTTCTCGAGTCCCGGGAGCACCGCCGAACGGACCATGCGGGCGAGTCCGGTCAAGTTCTCGGTGAGGATCGGGTTGCGCTTGTGCGGCATCGCCGAGCTGCCCTTCTGGCCCGGCGAGAAATATTCCTCGGCCTCGAGCACCTCGGTGCGCTGGAGGTGGCGGATCTCGACGCTGAGCCGCTCGATCGAGCTGGCGATCACGCCGAGCACGGCGAAGAACATTGCGTGGCGGTCACGCGGGATGACCTGGGTGCTGATCGGCTCGACCGCGAGGCCGAGCTTGTCGGCGACATAAGCCTCGACCGCCGGATCGACGTTGGCGAACGTCCCGACGGCGCCCGAGATCGCGCACGTCGCGATTTCCGCGCGCGCCGCCACCAGCCGGGCGCGGCCGCGGGCGAACTCGGCGTGAGCCTGCGCCAGCTTGAGCCCGAAGGTGGTCGGCTCGGCGTGGATGCCGTGGCTGCGGCCGATCGTCGGCGTGTTTTTGTGCTCGTGCGCGCGGCGTTTCAGCGCGGCGAGAAGGTCGTCGAGGTCGGCGAGGAGGAGGTCGCTGGCCTGCGCCAGCTGGACGCTCAGCGTGGTGTCGAGCACGTCCGAGCTGGTCAGGCCCTGGTGCATGAACCGCGCCTGCTCGCCGACCTGCTCGGCGACCCAGGTGGTGAAGGCGATGACGTCGTGCTTGACCACGGCTTCGAGCGCATCGATCGCGGCGACGTCGATCGCCGGGTTCGTCGCCCACCACGCCCACAGCGCCTCGGCGGCCGACTTGGGCACCACGCCGAGCTGGCCGAGCTTCTCGGTCGCGTGCGCCTCGATCTCGAACCAGATGCGGTACTTCGCCTCGGGCTCCCAGATCGCGGTCATCGCGGGGCGGGAATAGCGGGGGACCATGGGGCGAGCCGCTAGGGTTCGGGCCAGCGGAAGTCCAGCGCGGTTTCTCCCGCGTCGAGGCCGTCGGAGGAGAACCGCCGTTCGACGATCCGCCCCGCGCCGTCCGCGTCGATCGCGACCACGGTCGAGCAGCGGGTGCCGTAAGCCGGGTTGCGGATGAACGGCGGCAGCGCGGTCGCCTCGTCGTAGGCGCCCGCGGGAACGCGCTCGTCGCGCAGCGCGGCGAACAGGGGCTCGAGCGTACCAGCGCCCACCTCGAGCCACTCGCGGAGCGCGCGCGTCAGACCGGCGAGCTTGGGCCAGGGCCGCTCGAACGGGCCGTTGGTGAGGCCGTGAAGTCCCGGCGCGAGCCGTTCGCGGCGCGGCTCGGGGCGATTGGTGAGCAGCCAGGGGTGATCGCCCGCGACCGCGATCAGGCTGAACGGGTTGTAGCGGTCGAGCGGGATGGTATCGGGGGCGGCGGCGGTGAGCAGGTCGGTCACCAGGCCCCCGCGCGACAAGTTCTCCGGATCGGGCGGCACGTCGCTGCGCAAGTTGGTCAGCGCGGCGAAGCGGCCTGGCGCGACGCCGAGCCAGGTCCCGCCGCCGACCAGGTCGCGCCCGGCGAGGATTTCAACCTCGTCCCACTCCGCCAGCGGCGCCGCGGCGCGGCCGTGGAACTCGTCGCGGTTGGCGATCGCGACGAGCCGCCAGCGCGGGTGCGCGCGGTGCGCGAGGGCGAGCACGCACATCCGCTCAGATCAGCCCTTGCGCCTTGAGGCTGACGTGGCCTTCGCGGCCGATGATGACGTGGTCGTGGACGCCGATCCCCAGCAGCCGCCCCGCCTCGGCGATGCGCTGGGTGATCTGGATGTCGGCGCGGCTCGGCTGGGGCGAGCCCGAGGGGTGGTTGTGGACGAGGATCAGCGCGGTCGCGCCGAGGTCAAGCGCGCGGCGGATCACCTCGCGCGGGTGGATCGCGGCCTCGTCGATCGAACCGTCGCCGACGTGCTCGTCGCGGATCAGCAGATTGCGCGAATTGAGGTAGAGCACGCGCACGCGCTCGACCGTGAGGTGCGCCATGTCGATGTGGAGGTAGTCGAGCAGCGCCTGCCAGCTGCCCAGCACCGGCATCTCGCGCACCTCCTGGCGCGCCATCCGCCGCGCCGCGACCGCGACGATCAGCAGCGCGGCGGCGCTGGCCTCGCCCATGCCCGGATGGAGCGCGAGCGCCTTGGCGTCGGCGTTGAGCACCCCCGCGAGGCTGCCGAACCGCGCGAGCAGCGCGCGCGCCAGCGGCTTGACGTCGCGGCGCGGGATCGCCCCCATCAGCAGGAACTCGACCACTTCGTGATCGCCCAGCGCGTCGATCCCGCCGGTCAGCAGGCGTTCACGCAGCCGGGCGCGATGCCCCGATGCGGGATGGACCGGCGCGGCGGGAAACAGTTCGGCACTATCTGGATCGCTGGCGGGCAAATGCAACCTTCCCGGCGTTTCGCGCGTTCCTGCTCGTGTTGCCCGTGGCGGGCCATGGGCGCAAGACTGAGGACGGATGGCGGACACCGGCACAACCCCGACCGTTCTCGACAGCGCACCACCTGACGAGACCCCGCGCGAGGAACGCCGCCGCTGGGGCCGCCTGCAACATGTGCTCGTCGGATTCGCCCTCTTCGTCGCGATCGCGTTCGCGATCGTGTGGACCCAGCGCGAGCGGATCGCCGACAACGTCATCGGCCGCGAGCTCAAGAGCCGCGGCATCCCGGCGACTTACCAAGTCACCCGGATCGGCGCGCGCCTCCAGGTGCTCGAAAACCTGGTGGTGGGCGATCCGGCGCGCCCCGACCTCATCGTCGAGCGAGCCGAAGTGCGCCTCCGCTATCGACTGGGCTTTCCCACCGTGGGGCGGGTCACTTTGATCAAGCCGCGGCTCTACGGCACGTATCGGCGCGGCACGCTGAGCTTCGGCAGCCTCGACCCGCTGATCTTCACTGGACGCAAGAAGGCGTTCGAGCTGCCCACGCTCGACCTTCGGATCGAGGATGGGCGCGCCTTGCTCACGACCGACTACGGCCGCCTCGGCTTCAAGGCGCAAGGCGCGGGCAGGCTCAACGACGGGTTCGCCGGAATGCTCGCCATCGCCGGGCCCGAGCTCGCCGGGTTCGGCTGCACCGCGCGACAAGCCAGCTATTATGGCACGATCCGCATCCGCGCCGAACGCCCGCGGCTCGAAGGGCCCGTGCGCGTCGGGCAACTGCGCTGCGCCGAGCAAGGCCTGGCGCTGAACGACGCCGCGCTGCGCGTCGCGACCACGCTCGACCAGGACGTCCGCGGCGCCGACGGCACCGCCAAGCTGGTCTCGGGCGCGTTCGCTTATGGCGACAACCGTGCCCGCGCGCTCAGCGCCGACACCCGCTTCAGCTATCGCAAGGACGAGCTCACCGTGCGCTTCGACGGCGGCGCGGCGGGAGTGACGACGCCCGCGGTGGCGTTCGCGCGGCTCGGCAGCGAAGGCACGCTGCGTACGCGCGACGGGTTCGGGCGGATCGAATACCAGGGTACCGTCGCGGGGAGCGGGGTCGAGCCCGGCGGCGGGGTCGACCGCGCGCTCGCCCGCTTCGAGGCAAGCTCCGCCGACACCCTGCTCGCGCCGCTGCTGCGCCAGTCGCGCAACGCGTTCGCGCGCGAATCGCGCGCCAGCCGCTTCGCCGCCGAGGTCGATTACCGCCAGACCGGCAAGGTGTTCACGCTCAACGTGCCGCAAGGCCAGTTGACCGGCGGCAGCGGCGCCGCGCTTGTCGACCTGTCTAGGCTCAGTGTGCGCGGCGGCGGGGCGGGGGCGCCGCGGTTGGCGGGCAACTTCACCACCGGCGGGCCGGGTTTGCCGCGCATCGCCGGGCGGATGGAGCGCTCCGATTCGGGCCGTTCCGTGCTGCGGCTGCGGATGGCCGAGTACCGCGCGGGCAACGCGTCGCTGGCGCTGCCGCAGCTCGTGCTGGCGCAAGCCGACGACGGCTCGCTCGGCTTCGTCGGCGAGGCGCGCGCGAGCGGCGCGCTGCCCGGCGGGTTCGCGCGCAACCTGTCGTTGCCCATCGACGGCGCGCGGGCCTCCAATGGCGATCTGGCGCTGTTCCGGCGCTGCACTACGCTGCGCTTCGATAGCCTCACGCTCGCCAGCCTGACGCTCGACAAGCGCAGCCTGATGCTGTGCCCGCAGCGCGGGACGGCGATCGTGCGCAGTGGCGCGGGCGGCCTGCGCATTGCCGCGGGCGCGCCCTCGCTCGACCTGGTCGGGCGGCTCGGGCAAACGCCGATCAGGCTCGCCAGCGGCCCGGCCGGCTTCGCTTATCCGGGGGTGCTCAGCGCGCAGCGGCTCGACGTCGCGCTAGGCCCCGCGGCGTCCGCGACGCGGCTCACGGTCTCGAACCTCGAGGCGCGCGTCGGCAAGGACATCGCCGGGACTTTCCGCGACGCCGACGTGCGGCTCGCGGCGACCCCGCTCGACGTGACCGACGCCAACGGCCGCTGGCGCTATGCCAACGACCGGCTGACGGTGAGCGACGCCGACTTGCGCGTGACCGATCGGATCAGCCCAGCGCGGTTCGAGCCGCTGACCGCCAAGGGCGCAACGCTGACGCTGTTCGCCAACAAGATCGACGCCGCCGCCGTGCTCGATCACGCCGCCACCGGCCGCGAGGTCGCGCGCGCAACGATCAAGCACAACCTCGCCACCGCGAGCGGCAGCGCCGACCTCGACGTGCGCGGGGTCACGTTCGAGCCTGGGTTCCAGCCGAGCGCGATCTCACGCCTGGCGCTCGGCACGATCGCCAACGCGCGCGGCACGGTCATGGGCACCGGGCGGATCAACTGGGGCCCGCGCGGGGTGACCAGCACCGGGCGGTTCTCGACCGACAATCTCGATTTCGCCGCCGCCTTCGGGCCGGTCAAGGGCCTGTCGGGGACCGTCGAGTTCACCGATCTGCTGGGCCTCGTCACCGCGCCCGACCAGGAAGTGCGGATCGCCGCGATCAACCCGGGGATCGAGGTCACCGAGGGCGTCGTGCGGTTCTCGCTCAACGGCAGCAGGCTCTCGCTCAACCGCGCGTCGTGGCCCTTCCTCGGCGGCACGCTGACGCTCGCGCCGACCACGCTCAACCTGGGGGTGAGCGAGGCGCGCAAGTATGTCCTGATCATCGAAGGGCTCGATTCGGCGCGTTTCGTCGAGCGGATGGGGCTGGCCAACCTCCAGGCGACGGGGATTTTCGACGGCGAGTTGCCGCTGGTGTTCAGCGCCGGCGCGGCGGGCGACCAGGCCGCGGCCGCGCTCGGCACGGTGCTCGGCATCGGCACTCCCGAAGGCGTCGCGGCGGCGCAGTCGAGCCCCGGCAGCGGGCGGATCGTCGGCGGGCTGCTGACCTCGCGCCCGCCGGGCGGCAACGTCAGCTATATCGGCGAGCTAACTTATCGCGACTTGTCGGCGATGGCCAACTTCGCGTTTCAGACGCTGCGCAGCCTTGACTATCGGACGATGACGATCGCGCTCGACGGCACGCTCGAGGGGGAGATCGTGACGCGGGTGAAGTTCGACGGAGTCAAGCAGGGCGCCGGGGCCAAGCGCAACATCCTCACGCGCGCGGTCGGCGACTTGCCGATCCAGATGAACGTCAACATCCGCGCGCCGTTCTACCAGCTGATCACCAGCCTCAAGGCGATGTACGACCCGGCGTTCGTCAAGGATCCGCGCGTGCTCGGCCTGATCGACGAAGCCGGGCGCCCGATCGCGAGGCCGACACCCGCTCCGACCCCGTCTCCCAGCATTCAGCCCAGCGAAAGCGAGAAAGTGCCATGACAGCCATGCAATTGACCGACCGCGCCGAGGCTGCGAACATCAAGCCCAGCATGGTGGGGCAAGAGCGATCGAGGTGGCGTCCGGCGCTGCCGGTGGTGGGAGCGGTCGCGCTCGTGGCAGGCCTGGCGGCTTGCGTATCGGTCAAGGCGCCCGACAAGCCGATCGTGATCGAGCTCAACATCAATATCCGGCAGGAAGTGATCTATCGGCTGGCGGAGGACGCGGACAAGACGATCAACGAGAATGCCGATATTTTCTAGGATCTGGAGACGTTCGATGGTTCGCGTGATCAACAGGAAGCTTCGCCGCAAGCTGGCGCTCGGATTGGGCGCGGTGGCGATCGCCGGAAGCGCGCTCGTCCCGGGGACGGTCATGGCGCAAACCTCGCGCGACCCGGCTTACGCGGCGGCGCGTTCGGGCGGCCAGGTCGGCGAGAAGATGGACGGCTATCTCGGTTTCGTCGGCACGCCCTCGGCCGGGCTGCGCGCGATCGTCGAGGACATCAACATCAAGCGCAAGGCGGTCTACGCGCAGAAGGCGCAGGCCAACAACGCCACGCTCGAGGAGTACGCGCTGACCGCCGGGTGCCTCGCGATCATGCGCACCGCGCCGGGCGAGAAGTACCAGGCGCCCGACGGCAGCTGGCGCGTTCGCGGCAGCGAGCCGCCGCTGCGCGACAGCCGCTGCCCGTAGCCGCTAGGCCCCTGCCTTCTCCGCGAAGCCCCACGCCTTTTCCGCCAACGGCGAGACGCGCTCGCTCATCGTCTTGGCATGGGCCGAGCTGGCGGTGCCGTCGATCACGCGCTTCTTGATGCCCTGCATGATCCCCGCGAGGCGGAAGAAGTTGTAGGCGAAGTACCAGTTCATGTCGGGCACCCCGTCGCGGTTGGTCGCGGCGCAATAGCGCGTCACCACTTCGTCGAGCTCGGGAATGCCGAGCGCCTTGCGGTCGAGGTCCATCACCCCCGAACGGCCGCCGTTGTCGGTCACCCAGGCCAGCGCGAGGTAGGTGAAATCGGCTAGCGGGTCGCCAAGCGTCGACAGCTCCCAGTCGAGCACCGCCACAACCTCCGGGCGATCATGCGCGTAGATCATGTTGTCGATCCGGTAGTCGCCGTGGACCACGGATGTGCGGGTCTGCTCGGGCAGCGTCGCCGGGAGCCATTCGATCAGCCGCTCCATCTCGGGCATCGGCTCGGTTTCGGCGAGCCGGTACTGCCTGGTCCAGCGCTCGACCTGGCGGCCGAAGTAGTTGCCCGGCTTGCCGAAATCCTCGAGCCCGGCATCCGCGACCGGCGTGTTGTGCAGCCGCGCCAGGGTGTCGATCATCGCCTCGTACGTGGCGCGGCGTTCGGGCGGCGCGGCGCTGGGCATCGCGCCGTTCCAGATCGTCCGCCCGTCGACCATCCCCATCACGTAGAACCACGAGCCGACCACGCTGTCGTCGGTGCACAGACCGTATTGGCGGGCGACCGGAAAGCCCGTCGTGTAGAGCCCGGCCTGGACCTCGAACTCGCGGTCGACCGCGTGCGCCGAGGGGAGCAGCGGCCCGAACGGCTTGCGCCGGAGGACGTAGGGCCCGGTCGGCCCGTCGATCCGGTAGGTCGGGTTCGACTGCCCGCCCTTGAACTTGGTCACCGCGATCGGGCCGGAGAAGCCCTCGACGTTGGCTTCCATCCACGCGGTCAGCTTGGCCTCGTCGAGCTTGTCCGCCCCCTCGGGAGCGACGGTGCCGACGAACGCGGTCTCGGCGTCGATCGCTTCTCTTGCGTCGGGCGGAGCACTAGTCACCGGTCGAACACGATCACGCTGCGCGCGGAATCGCCCTTCTTCATCTTGTCGAAGCCCTCGTTGACCGCGCTCAACGGGATTCGCTCGGCGATGATCGTGTCGAGGTCGAGCAGCCCGCGCAGGTAGAACTCGACCAGCCGGGGCAAGTCGACCGGGAAGTGGTTCATCCCCATGATCGCGCCCTGGAGCTTCTTGCCGCTGAGCAGGTCGATCGCCGAGAGCCCGACCTTCTCGGTCAGTGGCATCATCCCGAGGATCGTCGCGGTGCCGCCGCGGCGCAGCGAGGCCACCGCCAGCGCCGCCGAGGCCGGGCGCCCGACCGCCTCGATCGCGTGATCGACCCCGCCCCCGGTCATCTCGACGATCGACGCCGCTGCATCGTTGGCGAGCGCGTCGACGGTGTCGGTGGCGCCGAGCTTCATCGCCAGCGCGCGCTTCTCGGGCATAGGATCGGCGGCGATGATCCGCCCCGCGCCGGCGATCTTGGCGGCGTTGATCGTGGCGAGGCCGACCCCGCCGCAGCCGACCACCGCGACGGTCTCGCCCGGGGTCACCTTGCACGCGTTGAAGATCGTCCCCGCGCCGGTGGTGACCGCGCAGCCGATTACCGCGGCGCGGTCGAGCGGCATCTCGGGATTGATCCGCACGCAGGCGTGCTCGTGGACCAGCATCATCTCGGCGAAGGCCGAGAGATTGAGCATCTGGTTGACCAGGCTGCCGTCGCGGCTGCGCGTGATCCGCGGCGCCGAGCCCGGCGCGCGGCGGGTGTCGCCGCCCAGGCACAGCGCCATCCGCCCGGTCACGCAGAACTCGCAGTGGCCGCAGAACGCGCTGAGGCACGTCACCACAGCGTCGCCCGGCTTGACCGTGCGGACCTCGCTGCCGACCTTCTCGACGATCCCCGCGGCCTCGTGGCCGGGGATCGCGGGGAGCGGGTGAGGGTAGGTCCCCTCGATGAAGTGCAGGTCCGAGTGGCACAGCCCGCACGCGGCCGTCCGAATGAGGACTTCGTGCGGGCCGGGGTTGTCGATCGTCACGTCATCGATGACCAGCGGCTGGCCGGGGGCTTCGAGAATCGCGGCTTTCATGCTTTTCGAATCTCCAACAGCCGTTCGTGTCG
>DATLDS010000205.1:0-4887 GCA_035525735.1 Novosphingobium sp. | reverse complement strand
GCCGGCGAACGCGTGGTGCTGCGCTTGCTCGACAAGGACAACGCCGGGCTCGACCTCGCCCACCTCGGGCTCGAAAAGACCGCCGAGGCGGCGCTCGAGCGCGCGCTGACCGAGCCCAACGGGATCATCCTCGTCACCGGGCCGACCGGATCGGGCAAGACCACCACGCTTTACGCCGCGCTGCGCCGGCTCAACGACGGTCAGCGCAACATCCTCACCGTCGAGGACCCGGTCGAGTACGCGGTCGACGGGATCGGCCAGACGCAGGTCAATCCCAAGGTCGGGCTGTCGTTCGCCGCCGGTCTGCGCGCGATCCTGCGCCAAGACCCCGACGTCGTCATGGTCGGCGAGATCCGCGACCGCGAAACCGCCGAAATCGCGGTCCAGGCCTCGCTCACCGGGCACCTCGTGCTCTCGACCGTCCACACCAACGACGCCCCCGGCGCGCTGACCCGGATGCGCGATATGGGGGTCGAGCCGTTCCTGCTCGCCAGCACCTTGCGCGCGGTGATCGCGCAGCGGCTGGTGCGGCGGCTTTGCAGGAAATGCGCGGGGCGCAAGGTCATCGAGCCCGCGCTGGCCAAGGCGCTGGGGATCGACCAAGGCACCGAAGTCGGCGAGGCGCGCGCTTGCGGGGCCTGCGGGCAAAGCGGCTACGACGGCCGGATCGGCGTGTTCGAAACGCTCCGCGTCGACGGCGCGGTGCGGCGGATGATCCACGACAGCGCCGACGAGGCGGCGATCGCGGCGCACGCGTTCAAGAACGCGCCGAGCTTGCGCGCAGCGGCGCGCGACTTGGTGTTGAGCGGCAAGACGACGCCGGAGGAGGCGGCCCGGGTGGCGCGGCGCGAGGACGGCTGATGCCGCGTTTCGCTTACCTCGCGATCGATCCCAAGGGCGCCGAGCGGCGCGGCGCGATCGAGGCCGTGGGCGAGGCGCAGGCGGCTGAGCGGCTGACCGCGCGCGCCTGGCACGTCGTGCGGATCGGCCCCGACGCCGCCGCTTCGGCGCGGCGCGCGGCGGTCACCACCAGCGGGCTGGGGCTGTTCGCCAACAAGCTGTCGTCGAAGCAGCTCAGTCTGTTCACCCGCCAACTCGCCTCGCTGATGGTCGTCTCGCCGCTCGAGGAAACGCTGCGCACGATCAGCCGCCAGACCGAGAAGCCCCGCGCTCGCGCGATCCTGGGCAACGTCCACGCCGGGATCGTCGAGGGCCTGCCGCTCGCCGAGGCGATGCGGCGCGAGGAGCCGAGCTTCCCGCCGATCTACCGCGCGATGATCGCGGCGGGCGAGAACTCGGGAAGCTTGCCCAATATCGCCAACCGTTTGGCCGATCTTCTTGAGAAGCAGGCGCAAGTTCGATCGAAGATTCTCTCGGCGCTGGCTTACCCGATCGTGCTGACGTTCGTCGCGCTCGGGGTGGTCACCGGGCTGATGATCAAGGTGGTGCCGCGCGTGGTCGAGCAGTTCGACAACGCCAGCCGCCAGTTGCCCACGCTGACCCGCGCGGTGATCGCGGTCTCGCGGTTCCTCAGCACATGGTGGTGGGCGCTCGCGCTGCTGATCGCGCTCGGGCTGGTGCTGTTCGTCCGCGCGTTGCGCAATCCGGCGTTCCGCTTTTCCTTCGACAGCTTGCTGTTGCGCCTGCCGTTCGTCGGGCGGCTGATCCGCGACATGCACGCCGCGAGCCTGGCGCGGACGCTGGCGACGATGATCGAGGCGCGGCTGCCGCTGGTCGACGGGCTTCGCCTCGCCGCGCGAACGGTCTCGAACAGCGTCCAGCGCCGCGCGCTCGAACAAATCGTCGAGCAGGTCCGCGCCGGCGGCTCGCTCTCGACCGCGATGCGCGAGGCGGGCCGGTTCCCGCCGCTGCTGGTCTATCTCGCGGCGAGCGGCGAGGCGGCGGGGCAACTCGGGCCGATGCTCGAGCGCGCCGCCGACTACCTCGAACGCGAGTTCGAAAGCTTCACCAGCGCCGCGCTGGCGTTGCTCGAGCCCGCGATCATCATCGTCATGGGCGCCGCGGTCGCGACCATCATCCTTGCGATCCTTCTGCCCATCCTCCAGTTGCAGAATTTGACGGGACTTTGATCATGCGTTTCCGCCCTCCTTCATTCGTCACCCTGAACTTGTTTCAGGGCCCATCGCGCCTTCGACATGAATCAGGCCAGGACGCGAAATGGGTGCTGAAACGAGTTCAGCATGACGATGAAGGTGAAGTGCAGCGCAACGGCTTCAGCCTCGTCGAGCTGATGGTCGTGATCTTCATCATCGGGCTGCTCGCCACGGTGGTGTTGATCAACGTGCTGCCGAGCCAGGACAAGGCGATGCGGGTCAAGGCGCAGGGCGACATCGCCACGCTCGGCCAGGCGATGGAAATGTACCGGCTCGACAACATGACGTACCCCGGCCCGGCCGAAGGGCTGGGCGCGTTGCGCGCGCCGCCGGCCAACTTGGCGCTGCCGCAGAACTACCGTTCGGGCGGCTATATCAAGGACTTGCCGGCCGATCCTTGGAACCGGCCTTATCAATACGTCGTCCCCGGGCGCGACGGGCGCCCGTTCGACATCCTCTCGCTCGGCGCCGACGGCAAGCCCGGCGGGCAGGACAACGACGCGGACATCTACGCGGAAACGCGCTGAACACGCATGACCGAGGCGATTCTCTCCGATGGGACCCTCAATGACGGGCTGATCGTCCTCCTCCCCGCCGCGCCGGGCGCGCCATGGCAGTGGTGGCGGGTCGATGACGGAGAGCTCGGCGCCGAACTCGGATACGATCCGGACGACGACCGGCCGTGGGGCGATCTCGACGAAACCGCGCGCGTGGTCGCGCTTGCTCCCGCCGCCGAGGCTCCGGTGCGGATGCTCCCGCGCGGCCAAATGCCGCTGGCGCAAGCGCTCGCCGCGGCGCGGATCGAGACGGCCGAAGCGCCGGGCGAGGGTTGGGGAGCGACCGCCACGCACGTCGTCGCAGCGTCGAGCGACGACGGGCGATCGATCCTCGTCGCCGCCGCGGCCACCGCGGCGATGGATGCGTGGCTCGCCCGGCTCGCCGCCGCCGGCCTCGTGCCTGAAGCGATCGTCCCCGCCGCGCTGATCCTGCCGCCGCCCGAGAACGCCGCGGTCACCGCCGAGCTGGGCGGCCAGCCGCTGGCGCGGACCGCCGCCGCCGCGTTCGCGGGTGAGCCCGAGCTGGTCGCCGCGCTGGCGGGAGAGGATGTCACGGCGCTCGACTCCGACGCGCTCGACAACGCCTTGCTCGCGGCGTGGCGCGCGCCGCCGCTCAACTTGCGCCAGGGGGTCTACGCGCCGCGCCGCGGCTCGGTCTTCCGCGTGCCCGCCGGGGTCCCGCTGGCGCGGATGGCGGCGATCGCGCTGCTGCTCGGGTTCCTGATCCTCGCGGTCGAGACGATCAAGCTCAACGCCGACGCCTCGGCGCGCGAGGCCGAAGCGCTCGCCGCGGCGCAGAGGCGCTTCCCCGCCGCGGTCGACCTCGCCACCGCGCAGACGCTCGCCGCGGGCGAGCTGGCGCGGCGCGGGCAGGGCGGGGGGACGTTCGCCGCGCCCGCCGCCGCGGTGCTCGCCGCCATCCGCCCGATCCCTTCGTTGCGGCTGCGCGACCTCGGCTATGCGGGCGACGGGACGCTGCGCTTCACCGCCGCCGCGCCGACCGCCGACGACATCAACCACCTGCTGCTCGATCTCCAGAACGAGGGCTGGCAGGTCACCGTCCCGCCGCAGCTCGCGCCCGACGCGACCGGGGCGACGGTGGCGGCGATCACGGTTCGGGCGCCATGATCCGCGTTCGGACGTGGTATGTCGGGCTGACCGAACGCGAGCGCTGGCTTGTGACGATCGCGGGCATTCTCGCCGCCGCGGTGCTGCTGGTGTTCGGGATCGCGCTCCCGCTCGGCCGCGCCCACGACGCCGCGCACGAGCGCCATCGCGCGGCGGTCGAGGCGAGCGGACGGCTGCTCGCCCAACTGGCGGCGCTCGAGGCGCCCGCACCGCAAGGCGCCACGCTCGCCGGGCCGATCGCGCAAGTCGTTGCGGCGAGCGCCGACGCCGCGGGCTTCGTGCTCCAGTCGAACCAGCCGCGCGGCAACGACGCGACGCTGGTGGTGCTGCCCACCGCGCGGCCCTCGGCGGCGCTCGCGTGGATCGACGGCCTCGCCGCGCAAGGGATCGTGCTCGAAAGCCTGGCGATGACCCCCGCCGCCGACGGCAGCGTCGCGGTCAACGCCACGTTGCGCCGGGCCGGCCCATGATCGGTCGGTGGATTTTCCTGCGCGACGGGCGCTTGTCGGCGCGGACCAAGCTCGTGCTCGCCGCGCTGTTCGTCGCCGCGCTGGTGATCGCGTTGCCGATGCGCCTCGCGCTGGCGTGGGCCGCGCCGCGCGCTCTGACCGCGCGGACGGTCGAGGGCACGGTGTGGAGCGGCCTGATCGGCGACATGCGGCTCGGAGCGCTGCCGGTCGGCGACGTCACCGCGGGGCTGCGCCCGCTGCCGCTGCTGATCGCCCGCCGCGAGCTGTCGGTCGAGCGGCTCTCGCCCGCGGGCACGGCCGAGTTCTCGGCGATCGTCGCGGGCGGCAGCGGCTGGGCGAGCTTGCGCGACGTGCAGGGCCAGGTGCCGCTGGGCGAGGGCTTCGGCCAGCTCCCCGCCACCGCGCTCGGCTTCCGCGACTTCCACTTCGCGACTGAGGCCGGGCGCTGCCGCGAGGCGGACGGCCAGATCAGCCTGATCCTCGCGCCGTTGAGCGAGCTGATCCCCACCCCGGTCGCGCTGTCGGGCACCGCGCGATGCGACAAGGGCGCGCTCTATGTGCCGATGAGCGGGCCGAGCGGGATGGAGAAGCTGTTCGTGCGGCTCGAGCCCGACGGCC
>DATLDS010000192.1:0-12282 GCA_035525735.1 Novosphingobium sp. | reverse complement strand
GATCTCGGGATGGCTGTGGCCGAGGATGGCGCTCATCTGGCCGGACGTGAAGTCGAGGATGCGGCGGCCGTCGGCATCGGTGAACCAGTTGCCCGCCGCGCTCTCGGCGATGACGGCCGAGAACGCGCCGCCATAGCGCACGAGATGCGCGTTGGCCTTGGCCCAGAAGTCGGGATCGGCGTTCTTGCTCATGCGGCCTCCAGTGCGGCCTTGACCAGCGGCAGGCGGTCGTTGCCGAAGAACATCGCGTCGCCGACGAACATCGTCGGGCTGCCGAAGCCGCCGCGCGCGATCAGCTCGTCGGTGTTGGTGCGCAGCTGCGCCTTGACCGCATCGCTCGCCGCGGCGGCGAAGACCGCCTCCGGGTCCTCGTCTTGCGCGGCGATCAGCGGGCGCAGCACCTCGCGGTCGGCGAGATCGCGCTCGTGCGCCCACAGCGCGTCGAACGCGGCGAAGGCGAATGGCTCGAGCTTGCCCCGCGCCTGCATCGCCAGCGCGACGCGCATCGCCAGCACCGCGTTGACCGGGTGGCCGCAAGCGGGCGGGAAATGAATCTCCAATCCCGCCAGCCGCGCCCAGTCGGCGAGGTCTTTCGCCGCATAGCGCGCCTTGACCGGCACCGGATGGTCGCGCGCCGCATAGACGCTGGGATTGACCGTGTTGAACAGCCCGCCGACGAGAATCGGCCGCCACACGATCTCGGCCCCGTGGCGCCGGGCCAGGGGAACGAGATTGTGCACCGCCAGCCAGGTCCACGGGCTGGTCAGGTCGAAGAACAGCTCGATCATCGGCGCGAATGGACGCGCCGATAGCGGCGCCGTCAACTACCAGATGCGCACGCGCTGCTCGGGCGGGAGATAGAGGTCGTCGCCCGGCTTGACCCCGAATGCCTTGTACCATTCGTCGAAATTGCGGACGATCGCGTTGATCCGGTAATGCGCCGGCGAGTGCGGGTTGGTCTGGATCTGCTGCCGCAGATAAGCCTCGCGCTCCTTGCTGCGCCACACCTGCGCATAGGCCATGAAGAACCGCTGGTCGCCGGTCACGCCGTCGATCACCGGCGCGGGCTTGCCGCCGAGCGACATCTTGTAGGCGCGGTAGGCGAGGCTCAGCCCGCCCAGGTCGCCGATGTTCTCGCCCATCGTCAGCTGGCCGTTGACGCAGGTCTTGCCCTCGTCGAACGGGCACAGCGCGTTGTACTGCGCGCCGAGCCGCGCGGTCAGGCCGTCGAAAGCCGTGCGGTCGGCCTCGCTCCACCAGTTGCGCAAGTTGCCCGTGCCGTCCGATTTCGAGCCCTGGTCGTCGAAGCCATGGCCCATCTCGTGGCCGATCACCGCGCCGATCGCGCCGTAATTGACCGCCGGGTCGGCGGCGAGGTTGAAGAACGGCGGCTGGAGGATCGCGGCGGGGAACACGATCTCGTTGAGCGTCGAGTTGTAGTAGGCGTTGACCGTCTCGGGGAACATTCCCCACTCCTTGCGGTCGACCGGCCCGCCGAGCCGCGCGAGATCGTAGGCGTAGTCCCACTTGGCCGCCGCGAACGAGTTGGCCAGCGGGTTGTCGGCGGACATCGTCAGCCCTTCGTACGTCTTGTACTCGTCGGGCGCGCCGATCTTGGGGGTGAAAGCGTCGAGCTTGGCGACCGCCTCCCGGCGCGTCGCGGGGCTCATCCATTTGAGCTCGCCGAGGTTGGCCGCCATCGCCCGCCGCAAGTTGGCGACGAGGTTGGCCATCGCCGCCTTGTTCTCAGCCGGGAAGTAGCGCTCGGCATAGACCTGTCCGAGCAGCTCGCCGACCTGGCCCTCGACTGCGTCGATTGCGCGCTTCCAGCGCACGCGCTGTTCGGGCTGGCCCTGGAGGAACCGGCCGTAGAACGCGAAGCGGGCGTCGTCGATCGCCTTGGGAAGGTACGCCGCGGTACTGCTCACCAGCCGCGAGGCGAGCCACGCCTGCCACGCCGAGACCGGCTCGGAGGCGACCAGGCGCAGCGTCTCGGGCACCCCGCCGCCGAGCTTGGCCGACATCGCCGGGGTCAGCTTCTCGGCCGCGACTTCCTCGGGCGTCGGCGGCACCTGGCGGACGATCACCTCGCCGATCCCGCCGACCCCCGCCGCGTCGAGATACCGCGCGAAATGGGCCGACGGGGCGAGCCCGGCAAGCTCGCTCACCGGCATCTTGTTGTAAGTCAGGTTGCGGTTGCGCGACAGCGCGCGGTCCCACGTCGCGCCGGCGAGCTTGGTCTCGAGCGCGAGCACGCCCCGCGCCGCGCCGCGAGCGTCGGCGTAGCCCGCCTGGCCCAGCGCGAAGGTCAGCCAGTCGAGGTACTTGGCGCGAATCTCGAGGTTGCGCGGGCTGTCGACGAGGTAATAGTCGCGGTCGGGCAGGCCCAGCCCGCCCTGGCTGATGTAGAACGCATAACGGTCGCTGGCCTTGGCGTCGACGCCCACCCCGCCGCCGATCGGCGAGGCGAAGCCGGGCTCGGCGAACAGCGTCAGGAGGTCGTCGCTGGTCTTGGCCGCGGCGATCCGGGCGAGATAGGGCTGAAGCGGCGCGAGGCCCGCGGCCTCGATCCGGTCGGTGTCCATGAACGCCGCGTAAGCCGCGGCGATCTTGCCGCGAGGCGTGCCCGGCGCCGGGTTCGACGCGGCGATCTCCTCGAGGATCGCGTGGACGCGGGCTTCGGACAGCAGCTCGAGGTTGTCGAACGCGCCGAACGTGGTGCGGTCGGCGGGGATCTCGAACTGCTTCGCCCACAGCCCATTGACGTAAGCGTCGAAGTCGTCGCCCGGCTCGACCGAGGTGTCGATGTATTGCGTGGCGACGCCGAACTTGCCCCAATCCTCGGCGGAAACGGCCTCGGCCGGAGGCGCGGTTTCCTGGGCGAGCGCGGGCGCGGCCGAAAGCGCGCAGGCGAGCGCGGCGAGCGAAGTCAGGGCGATGCGGTTCATGGATAGCGACCTTCATTGTTCTTGATAAGAAAACGGCGGCGCCGGTAAGGGCGCCGCCGAAATTGAAGAGGCGAAAGCCTACCAGATGTGAACCCGGTCGGCCGGCGCGAGATACAGCTTGTCGCCCGGCTTGACGTTGAACGCCTTGTACCAGGGGTCGAAGTTGCGGACGACCGCGTTGACCCGCGCTTCGGCGAGCGAGTGCGGATCGGTGGTCAGCAACTGGCGCGCGAACGCCTCGCGATACTTCCAACGCCACGCCTGGGCGTACGACAGGAAGAACCGCTGGTCGCCGGTGAGCCCGTCGATGACCGGCGCCGGCTTACCCTTCAGCGCCAGCTTGTAGGCCTGGTAAGCCATCGACAGCCCGCCGAGGTCGCCGATGTTCTCGCCCAGCGTCAGCTTGCCGCTGTGACAGGTCTTGCCCTCGTCGTAGGGGCACACCGCGTCGTACTGCCCGGCGAGCTTGTTGCCGAGCGCTTCGAAGGTCTTGCGGTCCGCGTCGGTCCACCAGTTGCGCAGCGCGCCGGTGCCGTCGAACTTGGCGCCCGAATCGTCGAAGCCGTGGCCGATCTCGTGCCCGATCGTCGCCCCGACCGCGCCGTAGTTGACCGCGGCGTCGGCCTTGGGATTGAAGTAGGGCGGCTGGAGATAGGCGGCGGGGAAGACGATCTCGTTGGCCGGCGGCATATAGTAGGCATTGACCGTCTGCGGGGTCATCAGCCACTTGGTCTTGTCGACCGGCTCGGCGAGGTCCTTGAGCTGGTCGTCCCACGCCCAGTCGCCGACCGCGACGTTGTTGGCGAGCGCCTGACCGGGGGTGACGACGAGACCGTCATAAGTCTCGAACTTGACCGGGTAGCCGATCTTGACCCCGAACGCGTCGAGCTTCTTCTGCGCCTCGACCCGCGTCGCGGGGGTCATCCACGGCAGCGTCTTGAGATTGGAGGCGAGCGCCAGCCGCAAGTTGCCGACCAGCTCTTCCATCGCCGCCTTGCTCGACGGAGGGAAGTGGCGCGCGACGTAGATCTTGCCGACCGCCTCGCCCATCGCGCCCTCGACGAACGAGATCGCCCGCTGCCAGCGCTCGCGCTGCTGGGTGCGGCCGGTCAGCGTCTTGCCGTAGAAGTCGAAGTTGGCGTCGTCGATGTCGCTCGGCAGCACCGCGGCGTTGGCGCTGAGAAAACGCGCGGTCGCCCACGCCTTGATGTCGTCGATCGGCGCGGTGTTGAGCAGCGCCAGCATCGCCGGAAGCCCGCCGCCGAGCTTCTTGAGCTGTTCCGGGGTCAGCCCCAGCTTGGCCACCTTCTCCGCGCTCGGCGGAAGCTGCGACACGTAAAGGCTCGGCACCCTGTCGAGCTTCATGTCGGTCAGCATCGCTTCGATCGGGAAGCCGCCCGACATCGCCTTGAGCTGGTCCATCGTGACGAGGCTGGTGGTCAGCTCGGGATTGCGCGAGATCGCCCGGTCCCAGGCGAGCTCGGCGAACTGCTTCTCGAGCCCGTAGACGCGCTCGGCTGCCGCCTTGGGATCCGCGTAGCCCGCCTTGCCGAGCAGGAACGCGACGTAGTCCTTGTACTTGGCGCGCAGCGCCAGGTTCTTGTCGCTGTCGACCAGGTAATAGTCGCGGTCGGGCAGGCCGAGCCCGCCGACGCCGGTGTAAAGCGCGTTGGCGTTGGGGTTGTTGACGTCGATCGAGACGTACGCGCCGAGTGGCGCGGGAATCCCGGGCGCGGCGAACGCGTGAGCGAGATCCTCACGGGTCTTGGCGGCGGCGATCTGGTCGAGATAAGGCTTGGCCGGGGCGAGTCCCGCGGCGTTGATTGCCTGGGTATCGAGGAACGCGCGATAGGCGTCGCCGATGCGCTGCTCGAGGCTGCCCGCCGCCCAGGTGCCCGCGGCCATCTCCTCAACGATGGCGCGGATGTCGCGTTCGGCGCCGAGGCGCAGGCCCAGCGCGACGCCGCTGAACGGATACTGCGGCGGGATGACCTCGGCCGCTTCCCACTTACCGTTGACGTAGCTGAAGAAGTCGTCGCCCGGCTTGACCGACTTGTCGAGATCGGCGGGGTTGAAGCCCCAGCCGCCGAATTCGGGCATGCGATATTCCTCGGCGGGAATCGCGGTGGCGGGCGCAGTCTGGGCAGCGGCCGGCACGGACAGCGCGGCGAGCGAAACGGCGGCGGAAAGCGCCGCGAGCATCTTGGTCATGATTTGTCAGTCCCCCAGCGAAAATCGGGTCGAGAATCGTGTCAATTGAAACGATTAGCTGGAGTTCTGGCGCTTAAGCGGCGCTGAACGCAAGGCTTTTGGCAGAGCGGGAAATGCCGTTGGTCGAAGATCCTCATCCGCTTGCTGGGAAGGGTGACCACCGAAGAAGGTGGAAGGGGCACAGGCGGAACCCGTTACGGTCGAGCGTTGCGATGATCGAGCGTGCCCCTCCACCCCCGCTTCGCGGCGGTCCCCCTCCCCGAGCGAGCTCGGGGGGGATCGCTACGCCGCCAGCCCCTCGAACTGGAGCCGCGCCAGTCGCGCGTAGAGCCCGTCGGCCTTGGTCAGCGCGGCGTGCGTGCCCTGCTCGACGATCCGGCCCTCGTCCATCACCACGATCCGGTCGGCCTGGCGGATGGTGGCGAGACGGTGGGCGATGACCAGCGTGGTGCGGCTCGCCATCAGGCGGTCGAGCGCGTCCTGGACCAGCCGCTCGCTTTCGGCGTCCAATGCGCTGGTCGCCTCGTCGAGCAGCAGGATCGGCGCGTCGCGGAGCAGCGCGCGGGCGATCGCGACGCGCTGCCGCTGCCCGCCCGAGAGCCGCGCCCCGGCATCGCCGAGGAACGTGTCGAGCCCTTGCGGCAGCGCGCGCAGGAAGCTCTCGGCGTTGGCGTCGCGCGCCGCCTGCCAGATCTCATCGTCCGACGCGTCCCAGTTGCCGTAGCGCACGTTGTCGCGCGCGCTCGCGGCGAACAGCGTCCCTTCCTGCGGCACCAGCGCCATCCGCCGGCGCACGTCGGCGGGATCGGCCTGGACCAGCGGCACCCCGTCGATCTTCACCGCGCCCGAGAGCGGATCGTAGAAGCGCAGCGCGAGCTGGAACAGCGTCGACTTGCCCGCGCCCGACGGGCCGACCAGCGCGACCGTCTCGCCCGGCTCGACCGTCAGCGAGAAGTCGCGCAGAGCGGCGGTGTCGGGGCGGGTCGGATAGCGGAAGGTGACTTTCTCGAACGCCAGCTGGCCGCGCGGCGGATCGGGCAGCGCGATGGCGCGCGCGGGCGCGGCGATCTCCGGCTCCTCGTCGAGCAGCTCGGCCAGCCGGCTCGCCGCGCCGGCGCCGCGCAGGAGGTCGCCGTAAACTTCGGTCAGCGCCGCGAAAGCGCCCGCGACGAGCCCGCCGGTGAGCACGAACGCGGCGATCGTCCCGCCCGAGACGGTGCCGGTCGCGACCCCGACCGCGCCTTGCCACATCAGCACGGTGATCGAGCCGAAGATCAGAAAGATGACGATCGCGGTCATCGCGGCGCGGATCATGATCCGCCGCCGCGCGGTTTCGAACGTCGCCTCGACCGCGCCGGCGAAGCGCTCCTGCTCGCGCCGCTCCTGATTGAACGACTGGACGATCTTCATTGCCCCGAGCACTTCGGAGACCATCGCGCCGACGTCGGCGACGCGGTCCTGGCTCTTGCGCGAGACGTTGCGCAGCCGCCGCCCGAAGATCATGATCGGGGTGATCACCAGCGGAATCGCGAGGAGCAGCCCGGCGGTCAGCTTGGGCGCGAGCGTGAACAGGAAGATCACCCCGCCGACACCGGTGATCAGGTTCCTCAGCGCGACCGACACGGTGGTGCCGACGACCTGCTCGATGATCGAGGTGTCGGCGGTCATCCGGCTGCTGATCTCCTTCGAGCTGTTCTCCTCGAAGAAGCTCGGCGGCAGGCGCAGCAGGTTGGTCTGAACCTTGAGGCGGATGTCGGCGACGACGCGCTCGCCCAGCCACGAGACGAAGAAGAACCGCACCGCGGTCGCCGCGCCGAGCACCGCGACGATCATCAGCAGATAGCGGAACGAGTGCCCGATCGAGGCGACGCTCGCCCCGGGGCCGAACGCGTCGTCGATGATGATCTTGAACCGCGCCGGGATCGCCAGCGTCGCCGCCGAGGTGGTCATCAGCGCGAACAGCGCGATCGCGAGCTGCTTGGGATAGTCCAGCGTCGCGCGCCAGATCATCCGCAGCGGCCGCAGCGTCCGCGCGGGGGGACGGAGCGCCGGCGGTATTTCGGTTTCGGTCGGCGCCTCGGTCTGGTCCATCGTCACCGCCTAGCCGATGCATCGCGGCGATTGAAGCGTCGTGAGCAATTCACACCGGTGTGAACAAATCGTGCCGTGCTGCATTGCAACAGGGGCCGAAGCCGGGCAGTCACTGTCGCGGCGCGGGCGCCAAGGGGACATTCGCTTGCTTTACAAAGCCTACGAAATGCAGCGCTCGCTGCTCGACTTCACCAGCGCGTGGGCCGGAATCGGCGCCGAAATGCTCGCCGATGCGCGCTTTCCCGCGGGTTTCTTCGGGTGGGGCCAGATGCCCGGCTCGGCGCTCGAGGTCCTCGCCCACGCCGCCGCGCCGCGCGGCAAGCCCGCGTTCGGGATCGCGGCGGTCGAGGTCGACGGCGTGCGCCACGCGGTCGACGAATCCGTGGTCGTCAGCCGCCCGTTCGGCGCCTTGCGCCGGTTCACGCACGCGGGCCTGCCCGCCGGCGCGCCGCGGCTGCTGATCGTCGCGCCGATGAGCGGGCACTACGCGACGCTGCTGCGCGGCACCGTCGAGCGGATGCTCGAACGGCACGAGGTGTTCATCACCGACTGGGCCGACGCCCGGCTGGTGCCGCTTGCCGCGGGCCGTTTCGACCTCGACGATTACATCGATTATCTGATCGAGTTCCTCGAGCACGTCGGGCCCGGCACGCACATGATCGCGGTGTGCCAGCCGTCGGTCCCGGCGCTCGCGGCGACGGCGATTCTGGGCGCGGCGCGGCACCCGTGCCGCCCGGCGAGCCTGACGATGATGGGCGGGCCGATCGACACGCGCGAGGCGCCGACCGAGGTCAACACGATGGCCACCGGCCGCCCGCACGTGTGGTTCAACCGCGTCATCGCGACGGTCCCGGCGGCGCATCCCGGCGCGGGGCGGCGCGTCTATCCGGGCTTCGTCCAGCTCGCCAGCTTCATGAGCATGAACCTGGGCAGCCACATGATGAGCCATTACGGGATGTTCCGGCACCTCGTCGAAGGCGACGGCGAGAGCGCGGATTCGACCAAGGCGTTCTACGACGAGTACCGCGCGGTCTGCGACATGACCGCCGAGTTCTACCTCCAGACCGTCGACGTGGTGTTCCAGCGCCACGCGCTGCCCAAGGGCGAGTTCGTCCACCGCGGCAAGCCGGTCGACCTCGCCGCGATCCGCGACACCGCGCTGCTCGCAATCGAGGGCGAGCGCGACGACATCTCGGGGGTCGGCCAGACCAGGGCCGCGCTCGAGCTCACGCCCAACTTGGCGAAATCGAAGAAGCGCTACCTGCTCGCGCCCGACGTCGGCCATTACGGCATCTTCAACGGCTCGAAATGGCGCGAATCGATCGCCCCGGTGGTCGAGGACTGGATCGCGCTTCACGACGTCGCCGCCGCCGCCGCGCCGCGGCGAGCCGCCCGGCTCAGGGCGGTCGGCTGACGCCGACGGTTATCGCGCGGGTCGAGCGCTTCGCGGCCGCGGGCGCGTTCACGATCGCGCGCGGGGCCAAGACTCACGTCGATGTGATCGCTTGCGAGGTCAGCGCCGACGGGCTTACCGGGCGCGGCGAAGGCACCCCGATCTATTATCGCGGCGAGACCGCCGAGGCCGGCGTCGCCGCGATCCTTTCCTGGCGACCCCACGACGACCGGACGCGGCTGCAAGCCGAGATGCCGCCCGGCGCGGCGCGCAACGCGCTCGATTGCGCGCTGTGGGACCTCGAGGCGCAGCGGTCGGGAACGCCGGTGTGGCGGCTCGCCGGCCTGCCCGAGCCGCGCCCGGTTCCGACCGCCTTCACGGTGTCGCTCGATACTCCTGGCACGATGGAACGAGCCGCTCGCACCGCCGCCGAGCACGGCTTCGCGTTGCTCAAGCTCAAGCTCGCGGGCGATGGCGACGACCTCGCGCGCGTCGCCGCGGTGCGCGTCGGCGCGCCGGACGCGCGGCTGGTGATCGACGCCAACGAGAGCTGGGCCGGGCGCGACGTCGCCTCCGAGGCCGCCGCGCTCGCCGAACTCGGGGTCGAGCTGGTCGAGCAACCGCTCCCCGCGGGCGCCGACGCCGCGCTCGAGCATGTCACCGCGTCGCTGCCGCTGTGCGCCGACGAAAGCTGCCACACCGCCGCCGACCTCGCGGCCGTCGCGCCCCGCTACCAGGCGGTCAATGTCAAGCTCGACAAGGCCGGCGGGCTCACCGCCGCGCTCGAGCTGGCGCGCGCGGCGCGCGCCGCGGGGCTCGAGGTGATGCTCGGCTGCATGCTCTCGACCAGTCGCGCTGTGCGCTTCGCGCTGCCGCTGGCGGGGCTGGCGCGGTGGGTCGACCTCGACGGCCCGGCGCTGCTCGCGCACGACCGCCCCGGCGGGCTGCGCTATGAAGGCGGGAGGATTTGGCCCGATTGAGCCGGGCGCTTGCCGAACACCCGCCGCAGTACGCGCCGCGCGAGCAGCAGCAGCCACAGCGCGACCCCGAGCAGGACCAGCGCGATTCCCCCGGCGATCACCGGGTTGGCGTAGGCCAGCGCGAGCAACCCGGCGGTGGCGACGTCCTCGGCGGTCGAGACCACGACGTTGCTGAACGGCTCGGGGCTGGCGTTGACCACCGCGCGCGCTCCCGCCTTGCCGCCGTGCGCGATCAGCGCGGCTCCGCCGCCGAGCAGGAACGCGATCGCCTGCGTCGCCGGGTCGCCCGCATCGACGATCGCCAGCGCCAGCAGCGCCCCGCCCAAGGGCCGGACGACCGAGTGGATCGCGTCCCACGCGCTGTCGAGCCACATCACCTTGTCGGCGAAGAACTCGGCGATGGCGCCGAACGCGGCGACCCCCATGACCCACGGGTTGGCGAGCACCTGGAGCGCCTCGAGATGGCTCGGCAGCGGCACGAACCCGGTGCGCATCGCGATCCCCGTCGCCAGCACGCACAAATAGAGCCTCCACCCCGCGAGCAGGCTGACGCTCGCCGCGAGGCCGAGGATCTCGACGATGCCGAAGTGGTTCATGGTCCGCGCCTAACCTCCGATCCGCACGCTCATCCCGCCATCGACAGGCAATAGCACACCGGTGACGAAGCGCGCCTCGTCCGAGGCGAGGAACAGCGCGGCGTTGGCGGTGTCCCAGCCGCTGCCCATCCCGCCTTTGAGCGGGACCAGGGCGTTGCGCACCGCGCGCTGCTCGTCGATTTCGCGCGAATCGCGCTGCGCGGTGGTCGAGACCCCCATCGGCGTGTCCATCAGCCCCGGCAGCACCGCGTTGCAGCGAACGCCCTTGCTCGCCGAGCCTTGCGCGGTGGCGGTGGTCAGCCGGTTGAGCGCGGCTTTCGAGACTTCGTAAGCGATCATGTTCGCCCCCGCGATCGAGGCGAGCGAGCTGATGTTGACGATCGCGCCCGACCCGGCCGCGCGCATTGGCCCCAGCGCGGCGCGGATCATCCGCCGCGCGCCGGTGAAGTTGACCGCGAAGACGCGCTCGAAGGCCTCGTCGGTGCAGGCCTGCGCGGGCCCGTCGCCCGCCGCGCCGATCCCGACGTTGTTGACCAGCACGTCGATCCGCCCCCAGCGCTCGAGCGCGACGGCGACGATGCGCTCCGCGTCGGTCACGACATCGGCGGCGAGCGCAAAGGCCGCGGCGCCGATCTCGGCCGCGATCGCCTCGGCACGCCCCGCGTCGCGGTCGACGCACAGCACTAGGGCGCCTTCGCGCGCGAACGTCAGCGCGATGGCGCGGCCGTTGCCGATCGTCTCGCCCGGCTGCTGCCCGGCGCCGACGACGACCGCTGTCTTGCCCTCAAGCCTCACGTCGGTCCAAATCGGGATCGAGCGTCTGGCCCTCGTCGAGCTGGACGCCGAAACTGTTCAGCATCATCGACACCTGGGTGTACTGGCCGACAGTCATGACGAGGTCCATCCGGCCCTTGTCGCCGAGCTCGGCGAGGCTCGCCCAGGTGGCGTCGGAGACGAAGAAGTCGCGCGTCAGCTCGTCGCAGGCGGTGAGGATCGCGCGGTCGAGCGGGCTCCACGCGGGTTCCTCGGCGCCCTGCTTGATCTCGAGGATTTCCATTTCGGTGAGCCCGGCGGCGAGGCCGATCGCGTGATGCTGGGTCCATTCGTAGCCCGAGCCGCAATTGAACCCGGTGCGCAGGATCGCCAGCTCGCGCTCGCGCTCGGGCAGCGAGTTGCGCTTCGACAGCACGTAGCCGCCCCATTCGAGGAACCGCGTCAGCGCCTTGGGCGCGTGGGCGAGCGTGCGGAAGATGTTGAGAACACGTCCGCCCGCAAGCATGGGGGCGAGCGCCGCCTTCTGGTCTTCATCGAGCGCGTCGAGCGCAAGCGGCGCGATCCGAGGCCTCGAGAGCCTCACAGGACCTCGAAAAGCCCCGCCGCGCCCTGGCCGCCGCCGATGCACATCGTCACGACGGCGTATTTCACGCCGCGGCGCTTGCCCTCGATCAACGCGTGCCCGACGCAGCGCGCGCCGGTCATCCCGAACGGGTGGCCGATCGAGATCGAGCCGCCGTTGACGTTGAGCTTGTCGTCGTCGATGCCGAGCTTGTCGCGGCAGTAGAGCACCTGCACCGCGAACGCCTCGTTCAGTTCCCACAGCCCGATGTCGTCGACCTTGAGCCCGAACCGGTCGAGCAGCTTGGGGACCGCGAAGACCGGGCCGATCCCCATCTCGTCGGGCTCGGTCCCGGCGACCGCCATGCCGACATAGCGGCCAATGGGCGCGAGCCCGCGCTTCGCCGCCACCCCGGCCTCCATCACCACGCAGGCCGACGAGCCGTCCGAAAGCTGGCTGGCGTTGCCCGCGGTGATCACCCCGCCCTCGCCGACCACTGGCTTGAGGCTGGCTAGCCCTTCGAGCGTGGTGTCGGGACGGTTGCAGTCGTCCTTGGCGGCGGTGACTTCCTTGTAGGAGACCTCCTTGGTCTCCTTGTCGACCACCGCCATCGTCGCGGTGCAGGCGACGATCTCGTCGTCGAACTTGCCCGACGCCTGCCCGGCAGCGGTCCTCTGCTGCGATTGCAGCGAGTACTCGTCCTGCGCCTCGCGGCTGATCCCGTAAC
>DATLDS010000191.1:0-5038 GCA_035525735.1 Novosphingobium sp. | reverse complement strand
CCAGCATGGAAGTGGCGGACGGCGACCGCTGCGTCTCGTGGCTGCCGTGGTACCACGACATGGGGCTGGTCGGCTGCTTCCTCTCGCTGATCGCCAACCAGGTCTCGGGCGACTACCTCAAGACCGAGGACTTCGCCCGGCGCCCGCTCGCCTGGCTCGACTTGATCAGCCGCAATCAGGGCACCACGCTCAGCTATTCGCCGACGTTCGGCTACGACATCTGCGCGCGGCGCATCTCGTCGCAAAGCCACGTCGCGGAGCGCTTCGACCTCGCGCGCTGGCGGATCGCCGGCAACGGCGCCGACATGATCCGCCCCGACGTCATGCAAAGCTTCGTCAACGCGTTCGCCGATGCCGGATTCAAGGCGCAGGCGTTCACCCCCAGCTACGGCCTCGCCGAGGCGACGTTGGCGGTCACCGTGATGCCTCCGGGCGAAGGCATCCGCGTCGAGCTGGTCGAGGAGGAGCGCCTTTCGGGCCGCCCGCGCGACTTGTCGCGGCCCGCGCGCTATCGCGCGATCGTCAATTGCGGCAAACCCGTGCTCGACATGGAAGTCGCGATCCGCGGCGAAGGAGGCGCCGCGCTGTCCGACCATCACATCGGCAAAGTGTGGTGCCGCGGCCCAAGCGTGATGCACAGCTATTTCCGCGATCCCGAATCGACCGACGCCGCGCTGGTCGATGGTTGGCTCGACACCGGCGACATGGGCTACCAGGTCGACGGCTACCTGTTCATCGTCGGCCGGGCGAAGGACATGATCATCATCAACGGCAAGAACCACTGGCCGCAGGACATCGAGTGGGCGGTCGAGCAATTGCCGGGGTTCCACCAGGGCGACATCGCCGCGTTCGCGGTTCCCACCGACAACGGCGAGGAAGTGCCCGCGGTGCTCGTGCACTGCCGCGTCAGCGATCCCGAGGAGCGGGTCAGGCTGCACGACCAGATCCGCGACAAGGTCCGCTCGATCACGGGCATGAACTGCGTGGTCGAGCTGGTCCCACCCAAAAGCCTGCCGCGCACCTCGTCGGGCAAGCTCAGCCGCGCCAAGGCGCGGACGCTCTACCTCGAAGGCGAAATCCAGCCCTATCGGCTGGCGGCCTGAGCAAGACGCTCGCATTGGGTTGATTTTAACCTTCGCCCGCCACACAAGGCGGCGAGGGGAAGGGTCTCGCGCGACATCGCGTTGAGAGGGCCCGTCATTTTTTCGCTCGTCACCGCCCCGCACGAATTCCGCCTGATCGCCGATTCCGCGCCGGTCCCGATGTGGCTGACCGGGCTCGACCGCAAGCGGCGCTTCGTCAATCGCGCTTACGTCGAGTTCGTCGGGCTCGGCTATGAGCAAGCGCTGGGGTTCGACTGGCGGACGATCCTCCACCCCGACGACCACGACCGGATCGTCGCCGAATCGATCGCCGGCGAAGCCAGCCTCAAGCCATTCGCGCTCGAAGCGCGCTACCAGATCGGCGGCCAAACCCGTTGGCTCCATTCGGTCTCGCAGCCGCTGTTGGACGAGGACGGCACGCACCTCGGCTTCATCGGCGTCGCGTTCGACCTGACCGAGGCCAAAGAGGCCGAGCGGCACTTGCGCGAGGCCGAAGCGGGCTTGCGCCTGGCGACCGAGGGATCGGGCACCGGCACCTGGCAATGGGACCTGGTCGAGCGCAGCGCGGCCTGGTCGGAGGAAACCCGGCGGATCATCGGTGTCGGCGCCGATGAGGTGGTGACGGTCGATCAGTACGCGGCGATCATCCACCCGGGCGACGTCGCGATGGTGCTCGAGCGGGTCAACGCCGCCGTGCGCGCCAACCGCGATTTTGCCATCGAATACCGCGTCGTGCGCCCCGACGGGGCCGTCCGCTGGGTGCTGTCCCGCGGCGTCGGCATCCGCAACCCCGATGGGCGCGCGGTCCGAACCGTTGGCACGATCAATGACATCACCGACCGCAAGGCCGCCGAAGAGCAGCTGCGCGAGGCCGAGGAACGACTGCGCCTGGCCACCGAAAGCGCGGGCATAGGCACGTGGGACTGGGACCTGACGCGGGTGCGCGGAACATGGTCACCCGCGACCCAGCGAATCCTGGGCGTCGACCGTGGCGACGAGATCACGCTCGAGGAACGCTATCGCACGATCCACCCCGACGATCTTGCCGCGGTCAAGGAGGCGATCCGCGCGGCGGTGACCAGCGGCACCGACTTCGCGATGGAATACCGCGTGGTCCGGCCCACGGGCGAAGTGCGCTGGATATCCTCGCGCGGAACGATGAAGCGCGATGGCGACGGCAAGGTCGTGCGCACGCTCGGTACCGTTCAGGACATCACCGACCGGCGCGAGGCGCGGGCCAAGCTCGAGCAGCTCAACCGCCGGCTCGAGATGGTGGTCGCCGAGCGCACCGCCGAACGCGACGGGATGTGGCGGCTGAGCCGCGACCTGCTGATCGTGCTCGATCCGCGGCTGCGGATTCTTTCGGTCAACCCGGTGATCGAGGAGCTGACCGGCTTCGCGCCCGACGAAGTGCTCGGCCGGCGGCTCAAAGGCTTCATCCACCCCGACGACTGGGAAAATGTCCTCGACGCGATCCGCACCGGACGTCGCGCCCTGGTCCGTGACGCCGAGGCGCGGCTGGTGACCAAGGACGGTGAGGTGCGCTGCTTCGTCTGGAACGCGACTCCCGAAGCGGGCCGCGCCTACGTCAGCGGTCGCGACGTGACCGATGAACGCGCGCGGCTCGACGAGCTGCTGTCCGCGCAGGAAGCGCTGCGCCAGTCGCAAAAGCTCGAGGCGATCGGCCAGCTGACCGGCGGCGTCGCGCACGATTTCAACAACCTGCTCAGCCCGATCATCGGCGGGCTCGACCTGCTGCGGCGGCGCGGCGTCGGCGGCGAGCGCGAGCAGGCGCTGATCGAGGGCGCGCTGCAATCGGCCGACCGCGCGCGGCTGCTGGTACAGCGGCTACTGGCGTTCGCCCGCCGCCAGCCGCTGCAAGTGCGCGCGGTCGCGCTGGCCCCGGTGCTCGACGAGATCAGCGGGCTGCTCGCCTCGACGCTGGGGCCGCAGACCGCGCTCAGCATCGACGTCGCGTCCGGGCTCGATCCGGTGCTCGCCGATCCCAACCAGCTCGAGATGGCGATCCTCAACCTGACCGTGAACGCGCGCGACGCGATGCCCGGGGGCGGAACCTTGCGGATCGCGGCGCGCCCGGGCGAGGACACGGAAGACGGCAGCCGCTTCGTCGAGATCGCGGTCGCCGACAACGGGCTGGGGATGGACGAGGCGACGCTGGCGCGCGCGGCCGAGCCGTTCTTCTCGAGCAAGGGCGTCGGCAAGGGCACCGGCCTCGGCCTGTCGATGGTCGAGGGGCTGACCGCGCAGCTCGGCGGGACGATGCGCATCGCCAGCCGGATCGGCGAAGGCACGACGGTGACGCTGCGGTTGCCGGCTACCGCGCGGCTTCCCGAGGCGGCGAGCGGAACTCCGCTCGCGGCGCTCGCTTCGGGCACCCGCGGGCGGGTCCTGCTGATCGACGACGAGCCGCTGGTGCGGATGGGCACCGCCGAGGCGCTGCGCGACTGCGGCTTCGAGGTGGTCGAAGCGGCCTCAGGCGAAGAGGCTCTGGCGCTGGCGGACGACGCCGGGAAATTCGCCTGCGTGGTCACCGACTACCTCATGCCGGGGATCGACGGGGTCGAGCTCGCGCGTCGGCTGCGGAGGCGCGAGCCGACGCTGCCGATCATGCTGCTCTCCGGTTATGCCGAGCTCGACGCGTTCGGCAGCGAGCTGCCGTACCTGGGCAAGCCGGCGCTCGCCGACGAGCTGACCCGGATGATCGCCGGGCTGATCGACCGCGGTATCGATCCCGGAGAGACGGCCTGATTCGGAGCGATTCGCGCCCCCGGCTTGACGGCGGTGGCGGATGGTGATTGCTTCGCTTTCGGACAGGGAGGTGGCCATGGCTCAGCCGATGTTCGCCGAAGGCCGCGTCGACGATATCACGCCCGAGGACTTCGGCGTGCTCGTCGGGTGGATGCACCGCGACGGCGCGCAAGGGATCATCCTGGCGATGCAAAGCGCGCGCAGCCAAGCCGCGTGGACGCGCGGCGAGATCGACAAGCGCAATTTCCTGATGACCCGCAACCAGGCGCTGCTGCTGGCGCGCTATCTGCTCGAAGCGACCGGCCAGGCGCTCGATCCGCCCGAGCGCGGGCACGGCTGGCGCAAGGCTTGGGTGCGGCTTTCGGGCAAGCGCTAGAGCAACCTCTCGATCGCGTTCGCGGCGGCCTCCTCGCGCGCCTCCCAGGCGCCCTCGATCAACGTGTAGGAAACCCCGGCACGCTCGACCATTTGCCGCGCCAGGCCTGCGAACCGCGCCCGCGTCCCGGCCTCGCCGAAAAAGCGCGTGCCGTCGGCCCGCCACGGCACGTCGGGCGCGAACAGCAGGTAGTGCTCGGCCTTGGGGTAAGCGAGCAATTCGCCCGGCACCTCACCGAACAGCATTTCGGCCCACGCCGCGCTCATCAGCGGATCGGTGTCGAGGATCAGCAGGCGCGGCTGTTCCGCCGCCGCGGCGCGCATCGCCGCGTCCTGGCCCGCGGCGATCGCGAGCAGGTCGGCCATCGCCAGCTCAATCCCGCGCGTCTCGCAGTATTCGCGCCCGTATTCGGGAACCCACCGGCAGCCGAAGCGCGCGGCCAGCCGCGCCGCCAGCGTCGACTTGCCCGTGCTTTCGGCGCCGTGAAGGCAGATCCTGATCATGTCGCGCGGATCAAGCCCGCGCCCTCCGTTCGGCGGCGATCCATTCGCGCAGGCCCGCCACGGAGAACACGAGGAACAGCGCGTAAAGCGCCGCGGTCGGATACAAGTCCTTGGAGATGTAGACCGCGATCGCGCCGGCATCGATCGCGATCCACAGCACCCAGTTCTCGATCCGGCGCAGCGCAAGGAGGATCTGCGCGGCGACGCTCGCCCCGGCGATCGCCGAATCAGCGTAAGGCAGCGCCGCGTCGGTGAACCTGTGCAGCACCCAGCCGAGGTTGAGGCTG
>DATLDS010000189.1:0-16613 GCA_035525735.1 Novosphingobium sp. | reverse complement strand
GCCGGCGGATACGCGGCCGTTCGATGAGCAGACCGGGGATGGGTGGTAGATCTGGGTGACCCCCTTCCCCCTTGATGGGGGAAGGATACGCAGGCTTGGCAGCTTGCTGCCTAGCCGAAGTTGGAAGAGGGTATGCTCGCCAAAGGCATTGCGCTCAAGGCGAGGCCACCCCCAATCCAGCTACGACTAGCGAGCAAGCTCGCAAGTCTTCGCATCTCTCCCCTGAAGGGGAGAGAGCCGGCTCACTTCTCCACCAGCGCCACCGCCCTGATCCACCCGGCGCTCGCCCGCTCGATCTTGACCGGGAAACAGCTCAGCGTGAAGCCGAACGGGGGAAGGCTTTCGAGGTTGGTGAGCTTCTCGATCTGCCAATAGGGGCGCACGCGGCCGGCCTTGTGGCCTTCCCAGATGATCGAGGGGTCGCGCGTTTCGGCCCAGCGCCTGGCGGTGTGGCTGAACGGCGCGTCCCAGCTCCAGGCATCGGTGCCGACCACTTCGACCCCGCGTTCGGTCAGCCACAGCGTCGCTTCGGCGCCGAGGCCGACGCCTTGGTCGGTGAAGTTTTCGGTGCCGTAAACCGCGCCCGACTGGACCAGGACGATGTCGAGCGGCTTGAGGTCGTGACCGATCCCCGCCAGCTCGGCCTCGACTTGCGCGGCGCTGACCACGGTGCCGTGCGGCAGCGCCGAGAAATCGAGCTTCACGCCGGGGCGGAAGAAGCGGTCGAGCGGCGCCTCGTCGATGCTCGGCGCGGGTGTTGCGCCATCGTCAGTGGTCGAATGATAGTGCCACGGCGCGTCCATGTGCGTGCCGTTGTGGGTGGACAGCGTGAGCTGCTCGACCGCCCAGCCTTCGCCGTCGGGCAAGTCCTCGCGGGTCAGCCCGGGGAAGAATGACGCGATCTGCTCCCAGCTGGTTTCGTGCGTGACGTAGTGGATCTTGGGCAGCATCACCGGCGGGTCGGACACCACGCGCTCGGTGATCGGGATCGAGAGGTCGATGAAGCGGGTCATGGCGCGGCAGAGTTGACGCGCGGCGGGCCGCCGTCAATGGGGCGATGATGAGCCTTCCCGCGATCCTCGCCGCCATGAAACCGACGCCTGACGGCTTCACCGCCACGATCCCGCCCGCATGGATGCAGGGGCGCACCAGCTACGGCGGGCTGTCGACCGCGCTCGCGCTGACCGCGGCGCAACGCTTGGCCCAGGGCTCGCCGCCGCTGCGCTCGGCCACGGTCAACTTCGTCGGGCCGCTGGCGGGCGAAGTCACGGTGCGCGCCCGGCTGCTCCGCCAGGGCCGCAACGCAACCTGGGCGAGCGCCGAGATCGAGAGCGCGGCGGGGGTCGGGCTGACCGCGACGTTCGTGTTCATGGGCCCGGTCGAGAGCACGTTGCATTTGCACGACGTGCCGCCCCCGGCCGGCCTGATCGCGCCCGAGGACGCCGCGGTGCTGCCCGAAGTGCCGGGGAATTACTTCACGGGCAACTTCGACCGCCGCTTCGCGCTGCCGCGCAGCGCCGAGCCGGTGCCCGAGCTGTGCTGGTGGGTACGGGCCAAGGAGCGCAGCGGGCTCGATCCGATGGTCGAGCTGGTGCTGTGCGCCGACGCGCTGCCGCCGGGCGTGCTGCCGCTGCTCGGGCGCGGCACCGCGGTCAGCTCGATGACCTGGATCGTCAACCTCCTGACCCCGCTGCCGCAAACCCGCGACAACTGGTGGCTGGTGCGCGCCGCGGGCAATTACGCCGAGGCCGGCTGCTCGAGCCAGGACATGGGGATGTGGAACGCCGACGGCGTCGCGGTGACCGCCGGGATGCAGTCGATCGCGCTGTTCGGCTAGGCCGGGGCGGGCTCCTGGTTCAAACGCGTGCCGATCAGCACCTTGAACAGGACGAAGCCGACCAGCCCCGCCGCCGCGGTGCCGACGTGGACCAGCCAGAAGCTCGGCGTGTCCATCGTCGAATACCACCCGCCGATGATCCCCACGGTCTTGTTGGCGGTGAAGAAGGTCAGGTAGTAAATCCCCACCACCGTCGCCAGGATCGCGCGCGGCGCGACCTTGGTGAACAGCGCCAGGCTGACCGGCATGATGTGGCTGAAGCCGATCGAATTGAGCAGGTGGAACATCAGCGGCCAGCCCAGCCCGATCTTGCCGCCGCCCTGCGTCAGCGCGGCCATGTAGAGGCACAGCCCTCCGGCGATCACGAAAACGCTGCCGATGATCATCTTGCCGATCTCGTCGGGCTCCCAGGCGCCCTTGTCGCTGCGCCACTTCCAGAACAGCGCCACCGCGGCGAGCATCGCGAACGACAGCGCCGCGTCGATGGTGATCATGTAGCTGGTCGGCAGGGTCGTGCCGAAGAACGTGAGCTGGAAGTGCTCGTCGGCCCATACGAGATAGGCGTTGAAGATTTCCTGGTTGGTCAGCATCGCCAGCGCGAGGACCGGGATCAGCAGGAGCAGAGCGAACAAGCGCGGGCGGTCCTGCGACTGCACCGAGGCCAGCAAGCCCAGCGCAACCCCCAGCCCGATCCGGCCCGACACGCCGATCGTCGCGAGCACCGGGACGATCGTGGCAAGGCCGCTGAGCGCAACGAAGATGACGGCAACCCAAATGAGCAGCTTCGTGGTGCTGACGCCATCGGCGGCGTGCTCGGCCGCTGTCGAGCGGTTGTCCTTGGGCAGCCACGGCCCCGCCTTGAGGTACAGCAGCAGCCCCGCGACCATGACGATTCCGGCGGTGCCGAAGCCGTAGTGCCAGCCGACCTTTTCGCCCAGCGTCCCCGAAATCAGCGGTGCGATGATCACGCTGACGTTGATCGCGATGTAGAAGATCTGGAACGCCATCGCACGGCGCAGGTCGTTGGGCCGATAGAGCTCACCGACCTGGCTGGCGATGTTGCCCTTGAACAATCCCACGCCGACGATCAGCGAGAGCAGGGCGAACAGGAAGGCGCCCTCGATCGCCATGAGAAAGTGGCCGATCGCCATGACCATCGCGCCGAGGATCAGCGTCGTGCGGCGTCCGAGCCAGCGGTCGGCGATCAGCCCCCCGGCGATCGGGGTGAGGTAGACCAGGCTCGAGTAATCGCCGAAGATCGCCGAGGCGAGCGGCTGGCCCGCCTGGCCATCGTAAAGCGCGCCCTGAATCCACTTGAGCCCGATCACGCCCCCCAGGTGCTCGGGCAGCAGCAGGTACTTGACCATGTAGAGCACCAGCAGCGTCTGCATCGAGTAGTAGCTGAAGCGCTCGCAGCCCTCGACGAAGGCGAGATAGCCGAGACCCTTGGGATGACCGAGGAACGCGCGGTCATTGCGATCGGCAAGCGCGTCGAGCTCGGGTGTGGCTTCGGCTGCGGTCATGAGCAGGTTTTCCGTTGGTTGCGGCTGCAACTGCCTAACGAGCCCCGATATCGCTGACTAGTCTCGTAACTCGTCGTCGAGGAACGCGGCGACGTCGTCGAGCGCGACCGCGCGGCTGACGAACGCGTCGCCGATCGCGCGCAGCAGCACGAACGGCAGCGTGCCCGCGTCCATTTTCTTGTCGTGGAGCATGTGCGCGACGAGCGCGCGGCCATCGGCGGCGAGGCCAAGCTCGCCGATCTCGGTCGGCAGCCCGCTGGCGGCGAGATGCGATGCGATGCGCTCCGCGTCGCCCGCCGGCAGCAGCCCGAGCCGCGCGGAATAGCGCGCCGCCAGCACCATCCCCAGCGCCACCCCCTCGCCGTGGAGCAGGCGGTCCGAAAACCCGGTCTCGGCCTCGAGCGCGTGGCCGAACGTATGCCCCAGGTTGAGCAGCGCGCGGAGATCGTCCATCTCGCGCTCGTCGGCCGCGACGATCCGCGCCTTGGCCGCGACGCTCGTCGCGATTCCGTGCTCGCGCGCGGCGGAATCGCCCGCGAGCAGCGCCGCGCCATTGGCCTCGCACCAGGCGAAGAACTCGGCGTCGCCGAGCACGCCGTATTTCACGACCTCGGCATAACCGGCACGCAATTCGCGCGTCGGCAAGGTGTCGAGCGCGAGCGGGTCGGCGAGGACCAGCGCGGGCTGGTGGAACGCGCCGACCAGGTTCTTGCCGACCCCCATGTTGACCGCGGTCTTGCCCCCGACCGAGCTGTCGACTTGCGCGAGCAGCGTGGTCGGCACCTGGATGAAGCGGCAGCCCCGTTTGAGCAACGCTGCCGCGAGGCCTGTGAGATCGCCGACCATCCCGCCGCCGAGCGCGACGACCGCGTCACCACGCTCGACGCCGCGCGACAGAAACCATTCGAGCGCCTCGCCCAATTGCGCCCAGTTCTTGGTCGCTTCGCCGGGTGGGAGCACCAGCCAGTGCGTTGAAATCCCAGCCCTTTCGAACGAAGCTTCGACCGGCGCGCGCCAGCTGCGCGCGACGTTCGCGTCGGTGATCACCGCGACCTCGCGCTTCTTCAGCAGCGGCGCGCATTGCGCCCCGGCGTCGGCGAGCAGGCCGCGCGCGATCCGCACCTCGTACGCCCCGCTGGGTGTTTCGACCAGGATCATAGCCATGCGTCGAGCGCCGAGACGATCGCGAGAACGGTGCGCTGGTGCGGGCCGGCGCGGCTTTCGACCCTGAGCGGTGCCTCCGAATACGCGGACTCGCGCTCGGCGCGCAGCCGTTCGAGCGTCTCGCGCGGATTGCCGGTCTTGAGCAGCGGCCGCGTCGCGCGCCGTGAAACGCGCTCGAGCAGCGTGTCGAGATCGCTGTCGAGCCAAACCGCGATCCCCCGCTCGAGGATCAGCGCGCGCGTCGCGGGGTCGACGAACGCGCCGCCCCCGGTGGCGATGACCTTGTTGCCGGCCTCACCAGCTTCCTCGATCAGCCGCGCGATCACGCGCCGTTCGCCGTCGCGGAAATAGGCCTCGCCGTAGGTCTCGAAGATCTCCGGGATCGACATCTGCGCGGCGCGCTCGATCTCCTCGTCGGCGTCGACGAAGCCGAAGCCGAGCAGCGCGGCGAGCTTGCGCCCAACGGTCGATTTGCCCACCCCCATCAGCCCGACGAGCACCAGCGGCCGCTCGATCCGCCGGGCGAGCGCCTCGATCGCGCGCGGGCCGGGCGGGGCGGCTTCGAGGCTGGCGGGTTCGGGCATTGCGGCCTCGCGTATAAGTCGGCTAGGCAACCGCGCAAGCGCGCGAGCCATGGCTGGCACCGCGCGGGTCAATAAGAGGGCGCGTGAGTCGCAAGGCATGGATTGGGACGCTGGCCGCGATCGGCCTTGCCGCACTGCTGGCCTTGGCCTGGATCGACGGGGGCGAGCGTCCGCTCGAGCCGATCGAGCAGCCGGTGACCACGCCCGGGGACGCCGGATGAGCTGGCGCGCGATCTGGTTGGCCGGCGGGCTGATCGCCGCCTCGTCGGCGATGGTGGTGGCGCAGGACGCGCCCGAATCGCTGCTCCCGCCCGGGTTCGACGATCCCCCGCCGAGCCCGACTCCGACCCCGCGCCCGACCAGCCGTCCGGCGGTGCCCGCGCCGGGAAGTACCGCGGTGCCGGTGGTCCAGCCGCTGCCGGGCGTTGCCGCGCCGGCCGCCGGCCCCGCGCTGGGCGAGACGCTCGATCCCAAGCTGCTCGAGCAGTTGATCGAGGCACAGCGCCCGCGTTACGACATTCCGCCCGCCGCGGCGCGCAGCCTGGCCGCCGTCGGCGTGGTCGCGGAGGCCGAAGGCGGCTTGCCCGAGGCCGACACCGCGCGGCTCAACGGTCGTTATTTGCGCAGCGTTCTCGAAGGCACGCGCCGGCCGCTGGTCTCGCGCTGGGGCTCGATCCTGCTGCGCCGCGCGCTGGCCAGTCGGCTCGCCACCCCGGTCGGGCTCGACGGCGCCACATGGGCCGCGCTGCGCGCCCGCGTGCTGCTGCGCATGGGCGAGATCGACGCGGCGCGCGCGCTGGTCCAGGAAGTCGACAGCAGCGCCTACACACTCGCGCTCGAGGATGCCGCGCTCGACGCGTACGTCGCGACCGGCGACCTGCTCGGCGTGTGCCCGATCGTCGCGATCACCGCGGGCCGCCGCGGCGGGGGCGAGTGGCAGATGGTCCGCCAGATCTGCCGCAGCTTCGAGGGCGAGGGGAGCGGCGCGCTCGCCGAGCTCGAACGCTTGCGCCGTCGCGGCGTGGGCGGCGGCTTCACCAACGTCGACTTGCTGCTCGCGCAGAAATACGCCGGTGCCGCGCTCGAAAGCCGCAAGGCGGTCAAGATCGAGTGGACCGAGGTCGAGGAGATGACCCCGTGGCGCTATGGCCTCAGCCTCGCCACCGGGCTCGAGCCGCCCGCGGCGCTGATGGACCGGACGGGGCATCGCTTCGATCCGTGGTCGGCGCGCGCGCCGATGCTGGGCCTCGCCGCGCGGGCCGAGGCGGCCGATTACGCCGCGGCGCGCGGCATCCTGTCGAGCGCGGCGATGATCGACTTGTGGTCGCAATTGCGCGGCGACGACGACGTCGACGCCGAGTGGACCGGCCGGGCGGGACGCTTGCGCGAAGCCTACGTCGCCGCCGCGCCCGCCGACCGTCTCGCCGCGATGCGCGAGCTGTGGGGCGACGACAGCGATCCCATCCGCGCGCATTCGCGGCGCGTGCTGACCGCCTATGCCGCGGCGCGGATGCCGGTGAGCGAGGATTTCGCCGACGCTTCGGGCGACCTCGTCGCGTCGATGCTGACCGCGGGGCTCGACCGCAACGCGGCGCGTTGGCTCCAGGTGGTCGAGGAAGGCAGCGCGGCGTGGGCGTTGCTCGCGGTCGGGGTTCCCGGAAACGGGCAGATCGATCCCGACGGGGTCGACACCTTCCATGACGACGACCCGAGCGAAGGCGCACGGAAGTCGCGCTTTCTCCTCGCCGGGCTTTACGGGCTGGGACGGATCGAACGCGCCGCCGCCGGCGAGCTCGCCGGGCAGCTCGGGGTCAACCTCACGCGCGAGACGCGCTGGACCCGCGCGATCGACGACGCGGCGCGCAGCGGCAACCAGCCGCTCGTCGCGTTCCTCGCCGGGCTCGGGATGCAGGGCGAGGGCTGGGACCAGATGACCGCGCTGCACCTCTACCATGTCGTCTCGTCGCTTCGCCGCGTCGGGCTTGAGCCCGAGGCGCGGATGATCGCCGCCGAGGCCGTGGCGCAGGGGTGACCGAGGCGCCGGTCGAGGCGTTCCTCGCGATGCTCGCCGCCGAGCGGGGCGCGGCCGCGAACACGCTGATGGCCTATCGCCGCGATCTCGAAGGGGCGGAGGCGATCGTCGGCGATCTCGGCGCCGCCGGTCGCGACGATCTGGCCGGGCTCGGGGCCGCGTGGGCCGAGCTCGCCCCGTCGTCGCTGGGGCGCAAGTGCTCGGCCTTGCGCCAGTTTTACGGCTTTCTCGTCGACGAGGGGCTGCGTGGCGACGATCCTTCGGCGGCGCTGCCCAAGCCGCGCGCGCGGCGTCCGCTGCCGCGACTGCTCGACCACTCCGAGATCGCGCGGCTGTTCGCCCAGGCGGAAGACGAGGCGGCCGGCGAGCTGCCCGCCAGCGTGCGGATGCTGGCGCTGCTCGAGCTGCTCTACGGCTCGGGCTTGCGCGCGACCGAGCTGGTCTCGCTGCCGCTCGTCGCGGTGCCGCGCGACGCGCCGTTCCTGACCGTCACGGGCAAGGGCGGACAGCAGCGGATGGTCCCGGTCTCGACCCGCGCGACGCGCGCGTTGGCGCGGTGGACCGCGGTTCGCGAGACGGGCTCGCGCTGGCTGTTCCCCTCGCGCGGACGCCCCTTGACCCGGATGCGGCTGTTCCAGTTGCTGCGCGGGCTGGCGGCGCGCGCCGGTTTGGACCCCACGCGGATCAGCCCGCACGTGCTGCGCCACGCGTTCGCCACGCACCTGCTCGAAGGCGGCGCCGACTTGCGCGTGCTCCAGACGCTGCTCGGCCACGCCGACATCGCGACCACGCAGATCTACACGCACCTCGACAGCGCGCGGCTGGTCGCGCTGGTCAACGCGCGGCATCCCCTCAAGGACCTGGCCCTGGGCGAGGCGGGTCTTGCCCGGCGCGCCCGCGCGGACTAGCGCGAGCGCGATGATTTCGTACCTCGAGTTCGAAAAGCCCGTCGCCGCGCTCGAAGCGCGGATCGCCGAGCTGCGCGTGACTGCGGAAGGCGGCGACATCGACATCGGAAGCGAGATCCGCCGGCTCGAGGGCAAGTCCGCCGAGTTGCTCAAGAGCACGTATGCCGCGCTCACCCCGTGGCAGAAGACCCAGGTCGCGCGGCACCCGATGCGGCCGCATTTCCTCGACTACGTGAGCCTCGCGTTCGACGAGTTCGTGCCGCTCGCAGGCGACCGCAACTACGGCGAGGACCAGGCGATCCTCGGCGGGCTGGCGCGGCTCGACGGGCGAAAGCTCATGCTGATCGGCCACGAGAAGGGCCACGACACCGCCAGCCGCATCCGTCACAACTTCGGGATGGGCAAGCCCGAGGGCTACCGCAAGGCGATCCGCCTGATCGAGCTCGCCGGGCGCTTCGGACTGCCGGTGGTGACGCTGGTCGACACCTCGGGCGCGTTCCCCGGGATCGAGGCCGAGGAGCGCGGCCAGGCCGAGGCGATCGCGCGCTCGACCGAGGCGTGCCTGGCGCTGCCGGTGCCGATGGTCGCCGCGATCGTCGGCGAGGGCGGCTCGGGCGGCGCGGTGGCGCTGGCCTCGGCCGAGCGCGTGCTGATGGCCGAGCACGCGGTCTATTCGGTGATCTCGCCCGAAGGCGCCTCGTCGATCCTGTGGCGCACCGCCGACAAGGCCGCCGACGCCGCCGAGGCGATGAAGGTCACCGCGCAAGACTGCCTCGCGCTGGGCGTGATCGACCGCATCGTGGCCGAGCCGGTCGGCGGCGCGCATCGCGATCCCGCGGCGATGGCGGCTGCGCTGAAAAGCGCGATTGCGCAAGAGCTTGACGACCTCGCCGGACGCTCGCCCGACGACTTGCGCCAAGCGCGCGCCGCGCGGTTCCTGCGCATCGGCGAGGGCGCCTGACCCCCGCCTGGCGGGAACTCAACCGCGCCTCGCTCGGTTTCACTCAGGATAATCGCGTCGTCGATGAACGATGGCGCTTGCCCTTCGAGGAGCCGCCCATGTTCGCCAAGACCTTTTCCGCTCGCCGCGCGTGCGCGTTTCTCGCCGGCGCGTCGCTGCTCGCCGCGCCGCTCGCCGCACAGACCGTGCGGGCGATTAGCCAGTCGGACAAGGCCGAAGGCGCCAAGGCTCACCCGCAGCTGCTCGCCGAGTTCGGCGGCGCCGAGACGGGGCCTCAGGCGACTTACGTTGCCGACGTCGGCAAGACGATCGCGCTGCAATCGGGGCTCGGCAACGCGCGCAGCGATTTCACCGTCACGTTGCTCAATTCATCGGTCAACAACGCCTTCGCGATCCCCGGCGGTTACGTCTACGTCACCCGCGAGCTCGTCGCGCTGATGAACAACGAGGCCGAGCTCGCCGGCGTGCTCGGCCACGAGGTCGGCCACGTCGCCGCGCGCCATTCGGCCAAGCGGCAGAGCGCGGCGACCAAGAACACGATCCTCGGCGTGCTCGGCGCGGTGCTCGGCTCGGTCGTCGGCGGCGGCTTCGGCAACCTGATCTCGCAGGGCGCGCAGTACAGTTCGCAGCTGCTTACGCTTAAGTACTCGCGCAGCCAGGAAACGCAGGCCGACAACCTCGGCATCCAGTACTTGCGCGGCGCGGGGTACGACCCGCGGGCGATGTCGACGGTGCTTGCCAGCCTCGCCAACCAGACCGCGCTCGACGCGCGGCTGATGGGCTCGAGCGCCGACCGCGTGCCCGAATGGGCAAGCACGCACCCCGATCCCGCCGGGCGCGTCCGCGCGGCGCTGGTCAAGGCGGGAGCGAACGCGACCGGCGCGACCAACCGCGACACCTTCCTCACCCGGATCGACGGGCTGACCTACGGCGACGACCCCAAACAGGGGGTGATCGAAGGCAACGTCTTCACCCACCCGGACTTCCGCCTGACCTTCAACGCGCCCAACGGCTATTACCTGATGAACGGCACCCAGGCGGTCTCGATCACCGGGCAGTCGGGCAAGGGGCAGTTCACCACCGCGCCGTACAACGGCAATCTCGAAACTTACGTCCAACGGGTCTTCGCGGGGCTCACTCAGCAGGGTCAGGCGCAAATCCCGATCCAGAACATCCAACGCACCACCGTCAACGGGCTGGAGGCCGCATACGGCAACGCCCGGGTCAACAGCGGCAACGGCCAGGTCGACGTGGTGGTGTTCGCCTACGAGTTTTCCAACAACCAGGCGTTCCACTTCGTCACCGTCACGCAGGCGGGGCGGGCCAGCGTGTTCGATCCGCTCTATCGCAGCGTGCGGCGAATCAGCGCGAGCGAGGCGGCGGCAGTGCGTCCACGCAAGCTCGACGTGGTGACCGTGCGCTCGGGCGACACCGTCCAGTCGCTGGCGAGCCGGATGGCCTATTCGAGCGCACAGCTCGAGCGCTTCCTCGTGCTCAACGGGCTGTCGTCGAATTCGAGCCTCGCCGCCGGGCAGAAGGTCAAGCTGATCGTCTACTGAAGTCGAACGAAAAGGGGCGGCTGGTTTCCCAGCCGCCCCAGTTTCGTAACGCTCGCTTTCGGCAATTAGCCGGCGGCGGCGTTGCCTTCGGCCATCTTGTCCGAAGTCGTCTGGAAGGTCGTGGTCAGCTCGTTGCCGAGACCCTGCATCGCGGTGATCGCGGCAACCGCGATGAGCGCGGCGATCAGGCCGTATTCGATGGCGGTGGCGCCGGCTTCGTCACGGATCAGTTTGTTGAGAAACTTCATGGTCGGTCTCCTGATATACAGTCTTCGTCTACCCGGCTTTTTCCGTAAAACCCCCGGATCAAGCAGCTTCCGGAATTAAGGCCGAATTCTTTAAAAAGGTTTAATCATCGAGCGCGATCGACGGCTTCTTCCGTCTTGTCCTTGATGTTGGTCCACATCGAGTTGCTCTCGTTGGCGAAGTTGCCGAGCGCGGCCATCATTGCGAGCACGATCATCGCGAGGATGAGCCCGTACTCGATCGCTGCGGCGCCCGTTTCATCGCGGTGGATCTGGCGCAGAAGTGTCAGCATCTCCGGTCCGCCTTCCTCAATTTGCAGTATTCCCCGATGCCCGGATGCCCGATCGGGCTTAAGAAAAGGTTGAGAAGGGTCGCCGCGATGAAAGAAATTCCGACAATCGTGCCGGTCGTCGCGGTGGCGCTGATCGCTTCCGACGGGCGCGTTCTGCTCCAGAAACGGCGCGCCGATGCCCGCCACGGCGGCCTGTGGGAATTTCCGGGCGGCAAAGTCGAGCCGGGCGAATCGCTCGAATCCGCGCTTCTGCGCGAGATCGAGGAGGAAATAGGGATCCAGCTGTTGCGCGGAGCGTTGCGCCCGGCGGCCTTTTCCTCCGATCCCTCGCCGGGCGGCGACCGCCATGTCATCCTGCTTTACACCTGCCGCGCGTGGACCGGTCAGCCGCGCTGCCTGGATGGCGAGGCGATCGGCTGGTTCAGCCCTGCCGAGGCCGCGACGCTCGACGTGCCGCCGCTCGATGTGGCGCTGATCGCGCGGCTTCCCTGGCTGCTCGCATAAGGCTTGCCATGCCGCGGGGCGCCACCTATGTGCGCCCCTCCACGCGCCCGTAGCTCAGCTGGATAGAGCATCAGACTACGAATCTGAGGGTCGGACGTTCGAATCGTTCCGGGCGCGCCATTTCCATCTTGACCTTGCCGCCCCCGCCGGGCTTCGCGCTGACGATGCGCGTTTTCGATCCCGAGCGAGTCCCCGTCCTCATCGGCGTCGGGCAAGTCAACGACCGCCCCGCCGACCCCGACGACGGGCTCGACTCGCTGGGGCTGATGGTCGCGGCGCTGCGCGCGGCCGAGCGCGACGCCGGGGTTTCGGTGCTGGCGAAGCTCGACAGCCTGGCCATCGTCGACCAGATCAGCTTTCGCGAGCTCGGTAACTTGTGCGACCCGCTCGCTGCGGCGATCGGCGCGACGCCGGCCATCGCCTATCAGTCGCCCGCGCCGCACGGCGACACCCCGATCCGCCTGCTCAACGAGGCCGCCAACCGCATCGGCGCGGGCGAGGTGCGGCTTGCCGCGGTCGTCGGCGGCGAAGCGCTCCGCACCGCCGCGGGGCGCGCGGCCAAGCGGGTGGCGGGCGAGGACAAGAGCTACAACGCGGTACGCGCCGCCTCGCTGCGGCGCGAGCCGGGCTACGCTCAGCGCCATGGCCTCGCCGCGCCGGTCGATGTCTATCCCATCTACGAGAACGCGGGCCGCGCGGCGTATCGTCAGACGCTGGCCGACGCCCAGGCCGAGAGCGGCGCGATCTGGGCGCGGATGAGCGAGGTCGCGGCGGCAGGTGAGGGGGCCTGGATTCGCAAGCCGGTGAGCGCGGCGGATGTCGTCACCCCGAGCGAGGCCAACCGCCGCATCGCGTTCCCGTACTCGAAGCTGATGGTCGCCAATTCGTCGGTCAACCAGGGCGCCGGGTTCATCGTCGCCAACCTCGCCGAGGCGCGGCGGCTCGGCGTGCCCGACGAGCGCATGATCTTCGTCGGGATGGGCGCGGCGGCGAAGGAAGCGCCGAGCATCCTCGCGCGCGACCGCTACGACCGCTCGGTGAGCATGGACGTGGCGATCCGCCGCACGCTCGAGCTCAACCGGATGAGCGCCGCCGACTTCGACTTCGTCGAGCTTTACAGCTGCTTTCCGTGCGTGCCCAAGATGGCGCGGCGCACGCTCGGCTGGCCGATCGACAAGCCGGCGAGCGTGTTCGGCGGGCTGACCTTCGGCGGCGGGCCGATCGGCAACTACATGAGCCACGCGGTGGTCGCGATGGTCGAGAAGCTGCGAGAAGGCGGCGTCAGCGGCTTCCTCTTCGCCAACGGCGGGTTCGCCACGGACAACCACTGCATCGTGCTGTCGAACCGGCCGATCGAAGCCGCGGTGTTTCCGCAGGACTTCGATTACCAGGCCGAGGCCGACGCCGCGCGCGATCCGGTTCCGGCGCTCGACGAGGATCATTGCGGCGCCGCGACGCTCGAGAGCTACACCGTGTTCTACGGGCGCGACGGCGCTCCGCGTGGCAGCGTCGCGGTTTGCCGCACACCCGCGGGAGCGCGCACGCTGGCGCACCTCGACGTGGCGGATGCGGCGATGCTCGCCTGGCTCACCGACGGCGCCGAGGAGCCGGTCGGCACCGCGGGCCGCATCGACCCCCGCGGCGAGAACGAGCGCTACTGGATGTGGAGCTGACGCCGCCGCGGATCGGATCCGCGACGGCGCCCTAACTCAAGTCCCGAACGTGCGCTGCCACCAGCCGCCGCGGCGCGGTGCCGAGGGGTCGCCGGACTGGGCGTCAGCCATTTCGGGGGCCCTTTCGCCGTGGGGCTCGGCGGCGTTGTCGGGCGCGGGCTCCTCGCTGACCGGCACGTCGGCGAACGGCGGCTCGGCGGGATCGGCCTTCTTGCGCCCGCGCGGCTTGCGGGCCGGCGGAGCCTCTCCCTCGGCCGCCGCGACCGGCTCGGCTTCGGCCTTCTTGCGCGAGCGGCGCGCCGGCTTGGCGGGCTCGGGCTCCGGCTCGGGCTGAGCTTCGGCGACGGCTTCGGTCTCCGCTTCGGCTTCGGGGGCCTTGCGCGCGCGGGTGCGCCGCTTGGGCTTTTCGCCGTCGGGCTCGGCGACGACCGCGATGTCCTCGGCGAGCTGTTCGGCGACTTCGGCGAGCGGTTCGCCATCATCCGAACCTTCGGCCGAGGGCTCGCCGCCTTCGGCTTCGCCGTTCACGCCCTCGCGATTGCGCCCGCCGCGACGGCGCCGGCTGCGGCGGCGGCGCTTGCGCGGGCCGTCGTCCTCGTCGTCGTTGGCCGGCCGTTCGGCGCGCGGGGCTTCGTCACCGCCCGCTTCAACGTCCTCGTCGTCGGCTCCGCCTTCGGCCAGCGGCTCGCGCGGCTCGTCGCCACGCTCGCGCCCGCGACCGCCGCGCCGGCGCTTGCGCCGTCCGCGCCCGCGCTCCTCGTCCTGACGGTCCGAACCGCGCTCTTCGGTCTCGTCTTCGTCCTCGGCGAACTCCTCGACTTCGTCGAAGTCCTCCTCGGGCTCGGCGATCGGCTCGAACCGGGGCACGAACTCGGGGCGCGGGCCCGACGAGGCGACGCGCATCTTGGCGCCCTCGTTCTCACCCTCGGGCAGCACCTCGACGCGCACGCCGTAGCGCTCCTCGATCTCGGCGAGATCGGCGCGCTTGGCGTTGAGCAGGTAGATCGCGGCTTCCTGGCTGGCGTACAGCGAGATCACCGAGCCGCGGCCCTTGGCCGCCTCGTCCTCGATCAGCCGCAGCGCCGAAAGGCCCGCCGAGCTCGCGGTGCGGACCAGGCCCGAACCGTCGCAGTGCGGGCACGACCGGGTGGTCGCCTCGAGCACCCCGGTGCGCAGCCGCTGGCGGCTCATCTCCATCAGGCCGAAGCCCGAGATGCGGCCGATCTGGATGCGCGCGCGGTCGTTCTTGAGCGCATCCTTCATGCACTTCTCGACCTTGCGGACGTTCGAGCCGTACTCCATGTCGATGAAGTCGATCACGATCAGCCCGGCCATGTCGCGCAAGCGCAGCTGGCGGGCGATCTCGCGCGCGGCCTCGAGGTTGGTGTTGAGCGCGGTCGCCTCGATCCCGTGCTCCTTGGTCGAGCGGCCCGAGTTGATGTCGATCGAGACCAGCGCCTCGGTCGGGTTGATCACCAGGTAGCCGCCCGACTTGAGCTGGACGACGGGGTCGTACATCGCGGTCAGCTGGTCCTCGGCGCCGAAGCGCTGGAACAGCGGGACCGGATCGGCATACTGCTTCACCCGCCGCGCGTGGCTCGGCATGAGCAGCTTCATGAACTCCTTGGCGGCGCGATAGCCTTCGTCGCCCTCGACGAAGACGTCCTCGATTTCCTTGTTGTAGATGTCGCGGATCGCGCGCTTGACCAGATCGCTGTCCGAATGGATCACCGCCGGCGCGCTCGATTTGAGCGTGCGCTCGCGGATCTCGTCCCACACCCGGGCGAGATAGTCGAAGTCGCGCTTGATCTCGGGCTTGGTGCGCGAAAGGCCGGCGGTGCGGACGATGCAGCCCATCGACTTGGGCAGCGCCATGTCCGAGATGATCGACTTCAAGCGCTTGCGGTCGGCCGCCGAGCTGATCTTGCGGCTGATCCCGCCGCCGTGGCTCGAATTGGGCATGAGCACGCAATAGCGGCCCGCCAGGCTGAGATAGGTGGTCAGCGCCGCGCCCTTGTTGCCGCGCTCTTCCTTGACCACCTGAACGAGCAGCACCTGGCGGCGCTGGATGACGTCCTGGATCTTGTAGCGACGGCGCAGCGCCATGCGCTTGTCGCGCAAATCGTCGGCGGCCTTGGCCTGCGCCCGGCCGCCCTGACGGCGCCCCCGGCCGCGGCGCGGGCCGCGATCGTCGGCGGCGGCATCGTCGCCCCGTTCGTCGCCAATGTCGTCGTCGTTGCCGTCGCGGTCGGTCTCGTCGCCGTCGGAGACGGTCCCGTCCTCGATCGTCGCGACGTCGTCCTTCCCGGAGGTGTCGACTTCGCGCACGTCGTCGTCGCCGACCAGCTCGTCGGCCAGCGCTTCCGAGCTTTCGTCGCTCTCGTCATCGAATGCGGAATCGCGGTCGTCCTCGTCGTCGTCGGCGTCCTCGGCGGCGCGCAGCGCGGCCTCCTCCTCGGCGTGAGCGGCCTCCTCGGCGAGCAGCGCCTCGCGATCCTCCTTGGGGATCTGGTAGTAGTCGGGATGGATCTCGCTGAACGCGAGGAAGCCGTGCCGATTGCCGCCGAAATCGACGAACGCCGCCTGAAGCGACGGTTCGACGCGGGTTACCTTGGCAAGGTAGATGTTGCCCTTGATCTGCTTGTGGTCGGCCGATTCGAAGTCGAACTCTTCAATCCGGTTGCCGTTGAGCACCGCCACCCGGGTGTCTTCCTGGTGGCGCGCATCGATAAGCATGCGCGTGGTCATCGTATGGTCTCCTGGCGCGCGGCGGGCGGTAATGCCACCGGCCGGCGGCGCGCGATTGGGATGCGGCACGGCGCGTGGAGGGCGTCGGCCCTGGCGCGATCGTGCGATGTCGGATGCCGATGCGGAGCGCGTTCGCTCCACCGCTCGGCGACGGTTCGTGCGTGACTGCCATCCCGAACCCGCGCGGTGACAATGCGCGCGCGACCGCCGCGACCAGCGACGCCGCCGGTCGGGTGACCGGCGAAGCAACTGACGGCAAACGGATTTTCATGGATTGCATCAACCTGGAAGTGATCCGGAACGAGCTTCCGGACGCGGCGCCCTGGCCCGCCGCCGATCTGCTTGCCGATCCGGTCAGGGACCGATGCGTCGCAGATCGAGGCCGGCCGGCCCCGCTCGCGCACCGCTAGCAAAGCGCGTGGCCCCCAGCAACCAAAACCCGTGGCCGCGCCCTGAAACGCGAATTGGGCTGGACCGCCGCTTCGCCGCGACGGCATAGCGAAGACCGACGATGTCGATCCTGCTCGCCCTCCTCGCCGCGCACTGGCTCGAGCCGATGCTTGTGCCCGGGTGGACGATGAC
>DATLDS010000182.1:0-2472 GCA_035525735.1 Novosphingobium sp. | reverse complement strand
TCGGGGATTCCCGCCGCGTGGCACAACCGCACCGCGAGCGCGCCCAACAAGGGAGTCTGCGGCGCGGGCTTGGCCAAGACCGTGTTGCCCGCGGTGAGCGCGGCGGCGGCGGGTCCGATGAAGATCGCCAGCGGGAAGTTCCATGGAGCGATCGTCGCGAACACGCCGCGCCCCGCCAGACGCAGGCGGTTGCTCTCGCCGGTGGGGCCGGGGAGCTCGGTCGCCTGCGCGAACAGCCGCCGCGCCTCGCCCGCGTAGAATCGCAGGAAATCGACCGCCTCGCGCAGCTCGAGCACCGCGTCGGGTAGCGTCTTGCCCGCCTCGCGGCAGCACAGGCTGAGGATTTCGTCGGCGTGGGCTTCGAACGCGTCGGCGGCCTTGTCGAGCAGCGCCGCGCGCGCCTCGCCGCCGAGTGCGTCCCACCCCGGTTGGGCAGCGGCGGCGCGTTGCGCGGCGAGGTCGACGTCGTCGGGCGTGGCGTCGGTGGAATGGCCGACGAGGCGCGAGGAGTCATGAGGGGAAAGGATGTCGCGCGGCGGACCCGGCTTGTCCGCGGGTGCCGTGGGCTTGGCTTCCCACGTCTTTGCCTTCAACGCCTCCATCCGCGTCAGCAGCGGCTCGCGCACCAGCGGGTCGGCCAGATCGATCCCCGCGCTGTTCGCGCGTCCCGGAAAAATGTCGCGCGGCAAGGGAATCGCCGGGTTACGTCGCGGCTTGAGCGCTTCAAGCTCGGCCACCGGATCGCCGGTGAGCTCCGCCACCGGCACTTCGGCGTCGGCCATGCGGTTGACGAACGAGCTGTTCGCGCCGTTCTCGAGCAGGCGGCGGACGAGATAGGCGAGCAGGTCCTTGTGCCCGCCGACCGGCGCGTAGATGCGCACCGGGGTCCGGCGGTTGCCCTCGATTTTGGCCAACTCGGCATAGACGTCCTCGCCCATGCCGTGGAGCCGCTGGAACTCGAACCGCGCGTCCTTGCCCGCCAGCGCCTTGATCGCGCCGACGGTATACGCGTTGTGCGTCGCGAACGCGGGATAGATCGCGTCGGGCGCGGCGAGCAGCTGGGCGGCGCACGCGAGGTAGCTGACGTCGGTCGCGACCTTGCGGGTGAACACCGGGAAGTCGGCGAACCCGCCGACCTGGCTCAGCTTGATCTCGCTGTCCCAGTACGCGCCCTTGACCAGCCGGACCATGATCTTGCGCGCGTGGCGGCGGGCTAGCGCGATCGTCCAGTCGACCAGCGGCACCGCGCGCTTCGAATAGGCCTGGAGCGCCAGCCCGAAGCCCTGCCAGCCACCCCCCTTTGCATTGGCCATGAACAGCTCGTCGTCGGCCGCCAGCGCCTCGATCAGGTCCATCGACAGCTCGAGCCGCTCGGCCTCCTCGGCGTCGATGGTGAAATGCACGTCGGCGTCGCGCGCCTGGATCGCCAGCGCCTTGAGCTGCGGCAGCAGCGCCGCCTTGGCCGCGTCGGCGTGGAGGAAGTCGTAGCGCGGGTGCAGCGCTGAGAGTTTGACCGAAATGCCCGGCGAGCGGACCACGCCGTCTTTTGCCTCGCGCGCGATCCGCGCCAGCGCCCGTTCGTAACTCAACCGATAGCGCTCGGCGTCGGCGAAAGTCATCGCCGCCTCGCCGAGCATGTCGAAGCTGTGCGTCAGGCCCTTCGCGCGCTCGGGCGCGGCGCGCGCCAGCGCCTCGTCGATCGTCCGCCCGAACACGAACTGGCCGCCGAGAATCTTCATCGCCTGCAAGGTCGCGGTGCGGATCACCGGCTCGCCCAGCCGCCCGACCGCGCGTTTGAGGCTGGCGCCGAGACCCGCCGAAGCGTCGCGCCGCCGGTCGAGCACGTGCCCGGTGAGCATCAGCGAGAACGTCGCCGCGTTGACGAAGGTCGAGGACGAATCGCCGAGGTGCTCGCCCCAGTCGATCCCCGCCAGCTTGTCGTGGATCAGCGCGTCGGCGGTCGCCGCGTCGGGGACGCGGAGCAGCGCCTCGGCGAGGCACATCAGCGCGATCCCCTCGTCGGTGCCGAGCCCATAGGCGTGAAGGAACGCGTCGAGCCCCGAGGCCTTGCGCGCCCGCGCGCCTTCGACCAGCTGCGCGGCCAGCTTCGCCGCTTGGCCGTGGACCGCGCGCGCCGGTGCCGCCTGGCGCAGCCGCTCGGCGACGCACGCCTCCTCGTCCTGGCGGTAAGCAGCGCGGAGCGCGGATCGATCGAGGGGAGAGGACAAGCGTTGGTTGCCTTTGAAACGGGGTCGAGCGCGGCCATGCACCAGAGCGCGGGCCGCTTCAATCCGCGACCCGCCTCGTCTAAGGCGGCGCCATGGCGACCGATCCCCTTGTCCGCTGGGCCGAGCCCGGCGATCTCGGCGCGGTGGCCGAGCGGGTCGCCGCCGAAGTCGTCCGGCCGGGCGCGAAACGGATCGCGATCGCGGGCGGATCGACGCCGCAAAAGGTCCTGGCGACGCTCTCGGC
>DATLDS010000181.1:0-15666 GCA_035525735.1 Novosphingobium sp. | reverse complement strand
GGTCACGACGCAGCCGAACTCGCCGGGCTTGGTGCAGATCGGCATTACCTTGAGATCGCCGCCGACCGCCTTGCCCGCAGGCACCGCGACGTTGGTGCCGAGCAGCATCGCCGAGATCACCCGGTCGCGCACCGGATCGTTCTCGATTCCTTGCGCGATCAGCGCCTTGAGCACGCCCGAGCCCTGGCTGTGTCCGATCAGCACCACCCCTCGCCCGCCGTTGTCGCGGGCAAGATAGTCGTTCCACGCCGCGGTGACGTCGGCGAGCGCCCGCGCGCGGTCGGCGGCGACCGTCTTGCCGAGCATCACGTCGCGCAGCGCGGTCAGCGTGACCTGGCGGTACATCGGGGCGTAGACGCGGCAATGCTGGCCGAACCGTGCGGCTTGCGCGAAGGCGACGCGGCGCTCTTCCTCGCCCGGAACCATGTCGCTGTTGGCGCCCGTATCGAGCGACACCGTCGGATAGACGTAGAAGCAGTCGTACGGCCGTTCGGCATCGGCGACGAACGGCTCGACCCGCGCCTTGCCGTTGGCCTCGATCACGGTGACGGTCTGGTCGGCGGCGCAAGCGTCGATCCGCCCCGGGCGGCACAGCCAAGCGGCGTCGCGCGTGTAATCGGGAGTCGGCGCGGCGTCGGCGGCCTGCGGGGCGAGCGCGAGCGAGGCTAGCAAGCTGAGCATCGTGAAGTCTCCCCTAAATCAGGCCGCTTCGTCCTTGGCGTCGAGCCCGTACGCGGTGTGGAGCACGCGAACCGCCAGCTCGGTCTCGTCCTCGTCGATCAACACCGAGACCTTGATCTCCGAGGTGCTGATCGCCTGGATGTTGATCCCGCGCTCGGCGAGCGCCTTGAACATCGTCGCGGCGACCCCGGCGTGGCTCTTCATGCCCACCCCGACGACGCTGATCTTGGCGATCTTCGCGTCCGAGAGGATGCGGTAGAACCCGATCTCGGCCTGCTTGGCCTCGAGCATCGCCAGGCTGCGCGCGAGGTCGGCGCGCGGCACGGTGAAGGTCACGTCGGTCTCGCCTTTGTCCTTGGCGACGTTCTGGATGATCATGTCGACGTTGGTGCTCGCCGCCGCCAGCGGCCCGAAGATATGCGCGACCGAGCCCGGCTTGTCGGGCACCCGGGTCAGCGTGATCTTGGCCTCGTTCTTGTCGTGCGCGATTCCGGTGATGACCTGGCGTTCCACTTGGGTTCCTTCCACTTCCGCGTCGCTGACGATCATCGTCCCCGGCAGCTCGTCGGCGGGCGGCGCGTCGTCGCCGAGGAACGAGCTCAACACCTGGACCCGCACGCCTTCCTTCATCGCCAGCCCGACCGAACGGGTTTGCAGCACTTTGGCCCCGACCGAGGCGAGCTCGAGCATTTCCTCGTAAGTCACGGTCTTGAGCTTGCGCGCCTTGGCGACGATTCGCGGGTCGGTGGTATAGACCCCGTCGACGTCGGTGTAGATGTCGCAGCGGTCGGCCTTTATCGCCGCCGCGACCGCCACCGCCGACGTGTCCGAGCCGCCGCGGCCGAGTGTGGTCAGCCGGCCGTCGTCGGCGAGCCCCTGGAATCCGGGGATCACGGCGATCTCACCGCCGCGCATCGCGACGATCAGCGCTTCGGCGGGAATGTCCTCGATCCGCGCCTTGGCGTGTGCCGCGCTGGTCTGGACCGGCAGCTGCCAGCCGAGCCACGAGCGCGCCCGCGCGCCGAGCGCCTGGAGCGTCAGCGCGAGGAGACCCGAGGTGACTTGCTCGCCCGAAGCGACGACCACGTCGTACTCGGCCGGATCGTAGAGCGGGTTGGCCTCGCGGCAGAAGTTCACCAGCCGGTCGGTCTCGCCGGCCATCGCCGAGACCACCACCGCGACCTCGTGGCCGGCGGCCTGCTGGCGCTGGACGATTCGCGCGACGCGGCGGATGCGCTCGGTCCCGGCCATCGAGGTGCCGCCGAATTTCATCACGATCCGGGCCAAGCACGGGCTCCCGCTGTGCCGCAGGGCCTCGCGCCCAAGCGGGCGTCCTGTTAGGCAGCGGCCATGAGCAATGCAACCATGCCCCCGACGATCCGAGCCGACGAAGCCGCGCACTTCGGCAAGCTCGCCGCCGAGTGGTGGGACCCCAAGGGCAGCTCGGCGATGCTCCACGGGCTCAACCCGGTACGGCTGGGCTTCGTTCGCGAGGCGATCGACCGCCACTGGCGCGGCGAAGCGAAGACGCTGAAGCCCCTCGCCGGCAAGCGCGCGCTCGACGTCGGCTGCGGAGCCGGGCTGCTGTGCGAGCCCTTGGCGCGGCTCGGCGCGCACGTGACCGGGGTCGATGCCGCGCCGGAAAGCATCGCCGCGGCTCAAGCACACGCCGCGGGATCGGGTCTCGCCATCGACTACCGCGCGGGCGAGCTCGCCGAACTCGCGCTTGGCGCGTTCGATCTCGTCACCGCGCTGGAAGTGCTCGAGCACGTCGCCGACAAGCCCGCGTTCGTCGCCGCGCTCTCCGCCGCGCTCGCGCCGGGCGGCCTGCTGATCGTCTCGACCCCCAACCGCACCGCCGCCTCGCGCCTGCTACTGGTCGTAGGCGCCGAAGCGCTGGGGATGATCCCGCGCGGGACGCACCACTGGGACGACTTCGTCACCCCCGACGAGCTGCGCGAACTGTTGCGCGATGCCGGTCTGACCATGGGCGAGCCGAGGGGCATCGCCTATTCGCCGACGCGGGGCCTGCACCTCTCGGACAGCCTGGCGCTCAACTACATCGCCGCGGCGACCCGCTAGCCCAGCGTCTTCAACCGCTCCGCCAACCTGATCGCCAGCGCGACCAGCGTCAGCGTGGGGTTGGCCCAGCCGGCGGTGGCAAACGTCGAGCTTCCCGCGACGTGGAGGTTGGCGTAGCCGTGGACGCGGCACTCGGCGTCGACCACGCCGCGCTTGGGGTCGTCGCTCATCCGGGTGCCGCCGATATGGTGATAGCCCGCGATCGGATGGTTGCCGACGGTCGGGTCGACCGGCCACGCATGCCCCGGCTCGGCCAGCCACTCGCTCGGCGTCACGCCCCCTTTGCCCATCCGCGCCAGCTCGCGCCCGAACTCATCGGCGAAGACGCGCGCGGTGTGCTTGTCGAGCTCGGAGAGCTGCCAGTCGAGGTCGGCGCGGCGGTGGCCGAGCGCGTCGTGGCGCTCGGACAGCACGACGCGGCTGGCCGGGTTGGGCGCTTGCTCGCCGCGCGCGATCAGGTAGACGCTCGCGCCAGCGTAGCGCGCCCGCGCCGCCTCGATCGGCTCGCGCACGGTGCGGCTGAACCACGCGCGCACCCCGCGATACATATGGTCGAGCGCCCGACCGCGGCGGTTGGGGGCGAGGCTGTGCTTGAGGTTGTGATACAGCTTGTTGCCCAGCGCGACGCCCTTCTTGGGGTCGCGCTGGAGCTTGAAGGTGACGATCGAGTTGAGCGCCTGGCGCTCGCGCTGGACCGCGTCCGATAGTCGCAACAATGGCGCGAGCGGCGGCCCGGCCTTCATGAAGCGCTTCTGGAACGCCGCCCACAGCGCGAACGGCTCAGGCGTGTCGATCCGGACAATGCGCCCGGTCGGATGCTCCATGAAGAAGCGCCCGACCTGGTCGTGCGCGTTGGCGATTCCGCCAGGTTCGACGTCGTTCGAGACGAGCAGCAGCCGCGCATTCTCGATCGCGCCGCAAGCGAGGACGAAATGCTTCGCGCGCACGCGCCGCGTCGCCCCGCCGAGCGCGGCGATCTCGACGCTGTCGATCCGATTGGCTTCGGCGCCCGCGTGAAGCCTGACGACGTTGGCGTGCGTCAGGACGCGCACGTTGGGTGCGGCGATCAGATCCCTGGCGCGGCTCGCGGCGAAGCGCTCGGTCGCCTCGTCGAAGCGCCACAGCCGGGTCGCGATCCGAGCGGGATCGAAGCCGGGGTCCGCGACGCCGAGCGTCGCCCAGGCGTGCTCGTCGCCATAGTCGAACTCGCCCAGCTCGAAATCGGCGTGCGCCTCGCGGTACCACGGCAGCAATTCGTCGCGCCCGAACGGCCAGCCGCTGCCCGGCACCCAGTCGCGCGTCTCGAAGTCGATCGTATCGAATAGCGCCGCGCGCCCGCCCCAGATCGAGACCGTGCCGCCGAAGAAGCGCAACCGCGCCTCGTCGAGGCCGTAATACGGCATGCCGATGTTGCGCCCGCGGTAGAGCTCCTGCGTCGCCGCCTCGAAATCGGTCCCGCCGCTTTCGAGCAGCACGACCTCGCGGCCGGTGCGCATCAGCCGCCGCGCGATCGTCACCCCCGCCGCGCCCGCGCCGATCACGCAGAACTCGGCAACGTGGTCGGCGGCCTCGGGGTGCTTGGCGAAGTCGAGGAGCATCAGGCGGCGGCCCTCGTCGGTTGAGCGAACGTCTGGTCCCACCACAACGCGAACATCGCGATCGCGTAAAGCACCCGGCCGTGATTGGCCGCGCCCGCGCGGTGCTCGGCGAACAGCGCCTCGACCGCGGCGGGCTTGAGATAGCCGGCGTGCTGCGCGCCGCTGTCGTGCCATGCGGCGCGCGCGAAATCGGCGAAGTCGCCGCGGAACCACTCGGCGAACGGGAGCTGGAAGCCGAGCTTGCGGTTATCGAGCGCGCCGTCGAACAGCCACGGCTCAACCGCGCGGCGCAGCGCGTACTTGCCGACCTTGCCGCGCAGCTTCATCGCGCGCGGCATCGTCAGGCTCCAGTCGACGAACTGGTGCGTCAGGAACGGCACTCGCGCCTCGAGGCTCGCCGCCATGCTCGCGCGGTCGGTGCGGTAAAGCAGCGAGCCGGGCATGTGGACGGTGAGGTCGGCGAGCATGAATTGCTCGAGCGGGTCGAGCCGGGCGCACTCGGGATCGCCGAAATATTCGGCCTCGAGCCGCGCGAAGCCCCCCGGCGGGTCTTGGCGGTTGTGGAAACCCGCCGCGTAAAGCCGCTCGCGCACCCACGGGTTGGTGATCGTGGTGCCCGAGAAGAACCGCTGGAACCCGCTGTCGAGCTCGGCCGCCTGGCGAAACTTTCGCGCATTGTGCTTCAACGGTCCGGGCAGCGCGGCGGCGAGCGGGCCGATCGCGCGCATCAGCGGCGCGAGCCTGGCGGCGCGCAGCGCGGTGCGCTGGCGCTTGTAGCCGGCGAAGATCTCGTCCGAGCCTTCTCCGGTGAGCACGACCTTGACGTGCTCGGCGGCGAGCCGCGACAAATGCCAGATTGGCACCGCGGCGGTCGCCGCACAGGGCTCGTCGAACGATGCCTGGACCGCGGGGAGGAGGTCGCCCGCCGCGATCGGCTCGAGCGGCAGCACGATATGCTCCATGCCCAGGTGCCGCGCGATTCGCGCCGCCGCCTCGGTCTCGTCGATCGAAGTGCCGGGAAAGCCGACGGTGAACGCCTTGACCGGGGCGCTCGCCACGCGGCTCATCGCCGCGGCGATCGCGCTCGAATCGACCCCGCCCGACAGGAAGCAGCCGACCGTGACGTCGGCCAGCATGTGCTTCTCGACCGTGTCCTGAACCCGCGCGCGCGTCTCCTCGATCCACTGCGCTTCGCTGAGGTCGTGGCGCACCGCGAAGCGCGGGCGCCAGAAGCGCGCGATCTCGGGTTCGCCCTCCGGGCCGAGATGGAGCACGTGGCCCGGCTCGAGGCTGGTCACCTCGCGCCAGATCGAGCGCGGCTTCTGGACGTGGCCGAAGCTGAAGAAGTCGTGGACCGCGCGCTCGTCGATAGTGAACGCGTGGTCGGGAAGCCGGCGCAGCGCGCGGATTTCCGAGGCGAACGCCAGGCCGCCGCGCTGGCGGGTGAGGTACAGCGGCTTGATCCCGAGCGGGTCGCGCGCCAGCGTCAGACGCCGCTCGCGCCGGTCCCAGATCGCCGCCGCATACATCCCCTCGAGCCGCGGCCACGCGGCGTCGTCCCAATGGACGAACGCCGCGAGCACCGTCTCGGTGTCGCTGTGCGTGCGGAATCGCCAACCCGTCGCCTCGAGCTCGCGGCGCAGCTCGGGATGGTTGTAGAGCTCGCCGTTGTAGACGATTCCCCAGCGCCCGTCAGGGCTGTCGATCGGCTGGTGCCCGCCGGCGAGATCGATGATCGACAGCCGCCGCATGCCGAACGCAAAGTCGCCGTCGATCAGATAGCCGCTGTCGTCGGGGCCGCGGTGGACGATCCGGTCGCACGCCGCGACGATCGTGTCGCGCTCGATCGCGCGATCGCCGCGCCGGTCCCAGCCTGCAATCCCGCACATCGCGCGGCCCTAGCCCAAACCGCGGGACGCTTCCTAGTGCAGATGCTCGACGACCAGCACCGAGCCGTCGTGCCCGGTGACGCGCATCCGCGTTCCCGGCTCGGCGTCGGGGCCGCGCGCCAGCCAAACGCTGTCACCATGGCGGACACGGCCTTGCCCGCCGGCGAGCGCTTCGCTGACCATCGTAATCTCGCCGATCAGCCGCGCGCCGCGGTCGTTCATCAAGGGGTCGGGCGAGGTGATCGGGTTGGCGCGCAGCCAGCGCTTGCCGATCAGCACCGCGACGATCGACAATCCCGCGAACACCGCGACCTGGACGGGCAGCGTGATCTCGGCGACGCTGGCGAGCAGTCCGGTGAGCAGCGCCGCGGCGGCCAGCCAGATCAGGAAATAGCCCGGCATGAGCATCTCGGCGGTGGCCAGCACGAGCCCCAGCGCGAGCCAGCCCCAGTGCGGCGCGAGGTCGGCGAGGCGCGCCTCGACCGTTGCGAAAAACGCGTCCATCGCCTCAGCTCCCCGGCGCGGTCGGCGGCCCGCTCGGCCGCGGCGGCCGTGGCGGCAGCGACGCGGGCGGGCCGCGGTCGTCCCTGCCGCCGCCTCCGATCGCCTCGCGAACCAGCTCGCCGACCCCGCCGAGGCTGCCGATCAGCTGGGTCGCCTCGACCGGGAACAGGATGGTCTTGGCGTTGGGCGAGGTGGCGAACTCTTTGATCGCCTCGGTGTATTTCTGCGCGATGAAGTAATTGAGCGCCTGCGTTCCGGAGGTGGCGATCGCGTCGGACACCACCTGGGTCGCACGCGCCTCGGCCTCGGCCGCGCGCTCGCGCGCCTCGGCGTCGCGGAACGCGGCCTCGCGGCGGCCCTCGGCGGAGAGGATCGCCCCCTGCTTCTCGCCCTCGGCGCGCAGGATTTCGGCGGCGCGCAAGCCTTCGGCGTCGAGGATGTTGGCGCGCTTCTCGCGCTCGGCCTTCATCTGGCGGCCCATCGCGTTGACGATGTCGGCGGGCGGGCGGATGTCCTTGACCTCGATCCGGGTGATCTTGACACCCCAGGGCGAGGTCGCGTGATCGACCACCGAAAGCAGCCGGGCGTTGATCTCGTCGCGCTTCGACAGCGTCTCGTCGAGGTCCATGCCGCCCATCACGGTGCGCAAGTTGGTGGTCGTGAGCTGCATGATCGCGAGGTAGAGGTTGGCGACCTCGTAGGCCGCCTTGCCCGCGTCGAGCACTTGGAAGAACACCACCGCGTCGACCCCGACCATCGCGTTGTCGCGGGTGATGATCTCCTGGCCGGGGATGTCGAGCACTTGCTCCATCATGTTGATCTTGTTGCCGACGCGATCGACGAACGGGACGATCAGGTGGAGGCCCGGATTGGCGGCGAGCGTATACTTGCCGAGCCGCTCGATCGTGTAGACGTAGCCCTGGCGGACGACGCGGACCCCCATCAGGAGGAACACGACGACGCCGACCACCAGCGCGATGAGTAAGACGTTCACGAAAGTACTCCCCCCGGACCCAACCAGGGGGCGATCCTAGCCGGTGCCGCGACGCTCGCCTAGTAGTGCCCGCCGTCCTTGGGCTTGGCGAGCTCGTAGCACGTCGCGAGCTCGTACTTCTCGACCCCGGCGGGGGTGGCGAGCGATTCCTGGAGCATCGCGTCGTGGCTTTCGGCGAGGCGGCGGTCGGCGGCGTCCCCGGTGATTCCCTCGCCGGTCAGCGCCTCTCGCTCGCGCGATTCGAGCACCGCGGCGAGCGTCTTCAGATCGCGCGCCGAAGCCGACAGCCCTTCCCGCGAGTGGACCTCTTCGTAAGCCAGCGCGAGCATCGCGGCGCACTGGGCGAGGCTGGGCTTGGGCAAGGGCGGCACTTCGGCGTCGAGCCGGGTGAGGCATGCGGGCATCACCGCGGCGACCGTCGCATCGGGATCGCCGCCCGCGGCGGCCTCGCGCTGGAACCGCGCGACCTCGCCCTCGAGCATCGCGCGCACCGCCTCGCGGCTCGCGCCGGTGGCGTCGATCGTCGCCGCGCCGAAGCGCACGAAGAACTCGCGCCCGCGCACAGCCAATGAGGGAAACGCGAGCGCGGCCTGCTCGCCCCGCGCCTGCCCGGACGCGACGATCGCGAACGCGGCGGCGCACGTCAGCGCCGCCTGGCGCTCGGGCGTCAGCCGGGGCGGTGCGGGTGTCGGTTGCGCGGCAAGCGGCTGGGCGGCCAGCGCGGCGGCGATCGCTCCTTTCGCCATCGCCGCGCTATAAGCAGCCGAACGCTACCGGTCATGAACAAAAAAAGAGGCCGCGCGCGGGGCTTCCGCGCGCGGCCCCGGGAAGAGGCGCGTCCCGGGCAGAGGGCAGGGACGCGCCGGAGAGTTCCGGTCAGCGGCGCGCGAGCGGGGCCGGCTTCTCGCCGTTGCACTTGGCCAGCGCGTCGGCGTCGAGCGCCTCGCCCTTGACCGCGAAACCGGTCAGCGGGCCGACCTTGCGTGCGAGCCGGGCGCAGACCACCTCGGGGCGCGAGGTGCCTTCGGTGCCGCGGCATTCGCCGCCCGCGCACTTCCACGCGACGCCGTTCTGGACCTCGGTCCGCGCCGAATCGGCGGGGGTGACGAGCTGCGCCTGGTAATAGCCGGGGCTCGCGGCGTAGGCGGGCGTGGCCGTCGCGGTGAAGCTCACCGCGGTACCGAGGAACGCGGCCGCGCCGATCGCGACGTGGGCCAGGAGCGAGCGGTTGAAGGTGGTGGTCATGGGTTTTCCCTTTCGATTTCTTGTCCCCGAAATTCGCTCTGGAATTCCGGTTGCGAATCGCTACCTAATACGATAGGTTTTGAGTTGCAACTAGAAACTGAAATCTTTTTTGGGGCGGAGGTGCTAATGGGTTATCGGGAAGACGAGGATCCGATGGGCAAATTGCGCGAACCGTTGCGAGAGATCGCTCAATGCGGGCTACCGTCGGCGCTCGAGGCGATGGGCGAGCGCTGGTCGTTCATGATCTTGCGCGCCGCGTTCAACAAAGTCCGCCACTTCGAGGAATTCCTCGAGCAGCTCGGGATCGCGCGCAACATCCTCTCGAACCGGCTGTCGCGGCTGGTCGAGAACGGCATCCTCAAGCGCGAGCACTGCGCCGACGACCGCCGCCGGATCGAGTATCGGCTGACCGAGAAGGGCTTCGACCTGCTCCCGGCGATGCTCGCGCTGCGCCAGTGGGGCGAGAAGTGGGAGCTCGGCACGCCCGCCAATCCGGTGCTGTGCGACGATCGCGACCACCGCGCGATCGGTCCTATCGTGATTCGCGCGGCCGATGGTCGCCCGCTCGACCACCACGAACTGACCTGGCTCGACCGCGCCGACGTCGCCGCCGACCCCAATGCAAGCGGGGCCAAGGTGCGCAAGATCGCCTAGGTCTGGGCGCGGAAAGCAGCCAACCCACCAACTTCCGTCCCCGCACGTCACGGCGAAAAATACGATTTCCGCTGATTTGGCCTCCCGGCCCGCGCAGCCGATTCTTCGCACGCTCCCGGCAGGCCCGACTCTTGTTGCAACCGCGTCGCATTAGTGTTGACGTTGAGAACCATTCTCAATAGCAGCGACGGCGATGCGATCGACCATGTCCACGACCCCCGGCGGATTCCTTGCGCTAAGCTGCGTCGGGCTGCTCGCGATACCGGCTCAGGCCGCGGAAAACCTCGCCGCAGCGGGTTCCGAAGCAGCCGCCGAGGCGGCGTTTGCCGACGCGCCGCCGATCGTCGTCACCGGCTCGGCACCGCCGGTCGAGGTCGAGACCCCCAAGGCGGTCGCGCCGTTGCTTGATACGCCGCAGACGGTCACCGTGATCAGCGACCAGACGCTGCGCAAGCAGAACCTGCTGACCTTGCGCGACGCGCTGGCGACAATCCCGGGCATCACGTTCGGCGCCGGCGAGGGCGGGGGCGGCTACGGCGATTCGATCAACCTGCGTGGCTATTCCGCCAACAACGACGTGACCGTCGACGGGGTGCGCGACAGCGCGCAATACAGCCGCACCGACCCGTTCCATCTCCAGCAAATCGAAATCTACAACGGCGCCAACTCGGTCTACAGCGGGTCGGGCTCGGTCGGCGGAACGATCAACCTGGTCACCAAGGCCCCGCAGCCCGGCGACCTGACGATCGTCTCGGCCGCGGCCGGCACCGACGACTATTATCGCGGCACGGTGGACGGCAACCGGCGGGTCTCGGACCTCGTCGCGGTGCGGCTCAACGCGATGGTTCACCGCAACGACGTCCCTGGCCGCGACGTCGAGCGCTTCAAGCGCTGGGGCGTCGCGCCCGCAATCACGCTCGGCGTCGACGGCCCGACCAGCCTGACGCTCGACTACTTCCACCAGCGCGACGACAACACCCCGGTCTACGGCGTTCCCTATTTCAAGAACGAAATCAACGACGGCCCGTTGGCCGAAGCCGACGACAGCGACTACTTGGGGATCGTCAATCTCGACGAGCAGGAAGTCACCGTCGACCGCCTGAGCGCAACCTTGCGCCACGCGTTTTCCGATGGCGTGAGCGTGCGCAACCTCACGCGCTGGCAGCGGGTCGAGCAGGACAGCGTCACCAGCGCCCCACAAGGCACCTTCTGCCTGACCGCGACCGGGCGCCAGCCGATCACCACCGCGCCCGGCCAGACGATCGGCGCGGCGTGCACCGCCTCGCTCCAGAACGTGGTCAATTCCGGCGGGGTGTTTCGCGGCAACGCCAATCCCGTCACCAGCCCGAGCTCGTTCAGCGTGGCGGTGGCGCCCGGGTTCTTCCAGCCCAACGGCCCGCGCGGCCGGGTCCGCGACCAGGAGAACCAGCTGCTCTACAACCAGACCGATCTGCGCATCGAAAGCGGCGCGGCGGGCGGCTTGCGCAACACGCTGGTGATCGGCGCCGCGCTGACGCTCGAGGATTATGCCATCACGACCTCCGAGCTGGTCCGCGACGTAGCCGGCCGCGCGCTGATCCTGCCGCAGACCCCGATCGCCGATCCCGATACGACTTACACCGGCCCGATCAATCCTGCCGTCACCGCGCGGTCGAAGGCGCAAACCGTCAACAAGGCGGTCTACGCTTTCGACAACCTCGAGCTGAGCCCAAGGTTCGAGCTCAACGGCGGCGTCCGTTACGAAAGCAATCGCGCTCGCTTCCGCCCGGTGCCGCTGGCGTTCTATCCCGCCGGCACGCCCGTGCCGAGCGCGCTCGAGCTGGCACCCCAGAGTAGCAACGAGACGCTGTTCTCGTGGCGCGCGGGCGCGGTCTACAAGCCCAGCGAGCGCGTCAGCGTTTATGCCGCGCTGGCCAACTCGGCCACGCCGTCGTCGGCGACGGTGCGGCTTGGCTGCACCAGCGGATCGGGCGCGACCTTCGTCGACTTCTGCGACGTCGCCCCCGAAAAGGCGCGCAACTATGAGGTCGGCGCCAAGGCCGAGTGGGGCAAGGTCCTGCTCACCGCCGCGCTGTTCCGCAACGAGCGGACCAACTACCGCGTGCCCTCGAACGACCCGGCGCAGCCGTCGGGGCTGCAAGTGCTCGACGGACGCAGCCGCGTCGACGGGCTGGCGCTCGGCGCCTCGGGCTACGTCACCCCACGCTGGCTGGTCTTCGCCAATTACACGTATCTCGACGGACGGGTGAAGCAGAGCGTCTCCGATGCCTGCCTCGCCAGCCCCCGCGCGGCGTGCCTCAACAGCGCAGCGCTGCCCGATCCGCAGGCCGGCGATCGCCTGCTCCAGACGCCCGAACATTCGGGCAGCCTGTTCACCTCGTACCGCTTCCCGTTCGGGCTCGAGCTCGGATACGGCGTGACCTACCAGGGCAGCTTCGTGCTGCACCAGCGCACTTTGCTCCAGCGCCGCCAGTTCAAGTCGGACGACTACCTCACGCAGCGGCTGCTGATTTCCTACCCGGTCACCGCGCGGCTGACCGCGCAGCTAAACGTCCAGAACCTGTTCGACGAGGACTACTACACCGCAATCCGCAACAACGTGAACCCGACCAGCGGAGTGGTCACCGGCGGCTGGGCCACCCCGGGCGAGGCGCGCCAGGCGACGCTCGGGCTGTTCTACAGCTTCTGAGAATGCCAAGGACGCGGCCATGATGATCGCCATCCCCGACGTACTCGACGCCGCCGCGCTGGCGCGAGTGCGCGCGGCGATCGAACCCGGCGAGTGGGTCGACGGCAACGCCACATCGGGCCATCAGTCGGCGCTGGCCAAGCGCAACTGCCAGCTCGCCGAAGGCAGCCCGGCGGCGCGCGCCGCGGGCGCGCTCGTGATCGAGGCGCTCCAGGCGAGCCCGACCTTCATCGCCGCGGCGCTGCCCGCGAAGATTTTCCCCCCGCTGTTCAACCGCTACGCCGGCGGCGAGGCGTTCGGCACGCACGTCGACAACGCGGTGCGGCTCGGCCCCGACGGCTTGCGCGTGCGCAGCGACTTGTCGGCGACGCTGTTCCTCGCCGACCCCGACCGCTACGACGGCGGCGAGCTGGTGGTCGAGGATCGCGCCGGGGCGCAGGCGGTCAAGCTCCCCGCCGGGCACCTGCTGCTCTATCCCGCGTCGAGCCTCCATCGGGTCGAGCGGGTCACCCGGGGTGAGCGGCTGGCGTGCTTCTTCTGGGTCCAGTCGATGATCCGCGACGACGGCGCGCGGCGCATCCTTTTCGACCTCGACAACGCGGTGCGCGCGGTGGCGGCGGCGCAAGGCCACGACGCGCGCCCGGTGATCGAGCTGACCGGGGTCTACCACAACCTGCTGCGGCGCTGGGCCGAAGCATGAAGGTCCCCTATCACCCGTTCATCCCGCGGCGCTGGCAGTCGCACGAGGTGCTCAAGTGGCTCAAGCGCACGCACGCGTGGAGCGGGTTGTGGGGCGCGCTGTTGTTCCTCGGCCTGGGGATCTCGGGCTTCCTCCTCAACCACCGCGCGCAAGCCAAAATCGACACCGGCGAGCCGATCGAGCTCGCCGCAGTCGAGCTGCCGGTGGCGCCGGGGACGATTCGCGATGCCGAAGCGCTCGGCCGCTGGGCGGAGCGCGCGCTGCGCCTGCCGCTAGAGGCGCAGCCGCCCAAAGGCCCGACGCGAGGCCGGGGCAAGCCGCCCGAGGCGCGCTTCGCCGGTCGGGAGGTCGCTGTCGCCGAGCCGTGGACGCGCACGTTCGCGATGCCCGACGCTCGGGTGACGGTGGACTATGTCGCGGGCTCGAACCACGTCACCGCCCGGCGCGAGGAGGTCAACGCGCTGGGAGTGATCAAGAACCTCCACAAGGGCCTCGGCCTGCCCGTCGCCTGGGTGCTGCTGATCGACACGATCGCCGGGGCGTTGATCGTCATGGCGCTCACCGGGTTCCTGCTGTGGTCGCGGCTGCACGGGCCGCGCTTGCTGGCCGGCGCGCTGGTCGGCGGCTCGCTCGCCTGGGCGCTGGCCGCGGCGGTTCCCGCGTTCGGCTAGCCGTCCCGGGTCAGCGCCGGCACCGCTTGCGCCGCATCGTCGGGCGCGATTCCCGGCGCGGGGGCGGCGCTGATCGTCTCCTCGCGCCGCATCACCCGCCCGGCGCGCCGAACCGCGCGGATCACCCGCGGATAGACCCCGCAACGGCATAAGTTGGGCAGCGCCGCGGCGATCTCCGCCGCGCTCGGATCGGCGTTGCGCGCGAGCAGCGCGGCCGCAGCCATGACCATGCCCGGCGTGCAGAACCCGCACTGGATCGCGCCTTCGGCGACGAACGCCTGCTGCACCGGGTGGCCGCGATCGCGCGCCAGCGCCTCGATCGTGGTGACGAAGCGCCCTTCGACCTCGGCCAGCGTGACGAGGCACGAACGGATCGCCTCGCCGTCGATGATCACCATGCACGCGCCGCAATCGCCCACGCCGCAGCCGAACTTGGTGCCGGTGAGGTTCGACGCGTCGCGCAGCGCCCACAGCAGCGGGGTCGCGGGGTCCATGCGGAACTGGACCGGGCGGTCGTTGACGGTCAGGCGGGGCATGCCGCGCCCCTAGCGGCTGGTGGTCAGTCGCGCCAGCTACGGTCGACGCGGTCGAGCTTGCGGGTCCACGCGGCGAGATCGGCCGCGCCCGGGCCGCCGGGCAGCGCCACCTGGCTGAGGTCGCGTTGATGCACCGCGATGACATCGTCGGCGACGTGGATCGGCTGGCCCATCGACAGCGTCGCGAGCTGGATCTCGCACGCGCGCTGGAGGCTCCACTGCTGGATGAACATCTCACCCAGCGTCCGCCCCATCACCACCGGCCCGTGGTTCCGGAGCATCAGGATGTTTTTGTTGCCGAGGTTGGCGAGCAGCCGCTCGCCCTCCTCGGGGCGCACCGTCACGCCTTCGAAATCGTGATAGCCGATCCGGCCGATGAAGTTGCAGGCATAGAAATTGGTCGGCAACAGCCCGGTCTCGGTGCTCGCTACCGCCATCGTCGCGGTGGTGTGGACGTGGCAGATCGCGTGCGCGTGCGGCAGATGGCGGTGGAAATAGGCGTGCTGGGTGAAGCCCGCCTTGTTGACCGGGTATGGGCTGCCGTCGAGCGTGTTGCCGTCGATGTCGATCTTGACCAGGTTCGACGCGCAGACCTCGGTATAGAGCAGCCCGAACGGGTTGATCAGGAACGCGCCGTCCTCGTCGGGGACGCGCACCGAGATGTGGTTGTAGAGCGATTCGGACCAGCCGAGCTTGTCGAAGATGCGATAGCAGGCGGCGAGCTCGGTCCGGGCCTGCCACTCGGCCTCGCTGCAATCGAGGTTGCGCTTAAGCTGCGTGGCCATGGGTCGACTCCCGTTGATTGACGAGAGTCGACCCTATCGCACCACATCTCGCCGGCGGCAATGCGCCAGCGTCGGTCGCCTACTGGTGAAGCTGGCCGCGGATCGCGCCGTTGGGATACTGCGCGGTGTGGACGTTGACGTAGAACGCGCCCGGGTTGTTGTCGATGCGGTCCTGGGTCCACTCGGTGGCGTCGGCGCAACCCTTCCAGCCGCCCTCGTTCGCGGGCTTGAGCGAGTAGACGACCGGGCCGTTGACCCCGGCCGCGCCGCGATGGATGTGCGCGGCGGTGACCGGTCCGATATTGGTGATGTTGTTGAGATCCCAGCAGACTTCGCCGAAGTTGTCCGAAATGCTGATCTCGGCGCTGCCCGATCCGTCGGGATCGCCGCCGCCCGGCTCGTTGGCGCCGCGCAGCTCGGCCTTGTAGGTCTCGGTGGTCTTTTCAGCGACCGCTTCCTCGACGGTGGCGCAGGCCCCGAGCAGGGCGGTCGCGGCCGTTACACCGATCAGAAGATGAATTTTACGCATGATGGTCTCCCCAAATGGCCCGCCAGTCCCGCGGGCCTACGCCGGGACAACGGGCCGCGCGCGCAAACGGTTCCGACCGGGGTGGGCGCGGCCCGGCCGGCGCGCTAAG
>DATLDS010000152.1:0-2513 GCA_035525735.1 Novosphingobium sp. | reverse complement strand
GCGGGTCTTCAGGCCGGCGACGTCGTGCTGCGGGTCGACGGCAAGGACATCACGCCCGAGCAGACACTGTCGTACATCGTCGCCAACACCGCGCCGGGCAAGCGCATCCCGATCGAGTTGCTGCGCGACGGGCGGCGGCTGACGGTCAACGCGGTGGTCGGCAAGCGCCCCAGCGAGGAAGAGCTCGCCGCGAGCCAGTTCGGCAACGACACCACGCCGCAGGACGATTTCAGCCGCGCTCCCTCGACCCCGAGCGAGCAAGGCGTGATCGAGCGCGCCAGCGGGGTCGCGGTGCTGCCGCTGACGCCGACGATCGCGCGCCAGCTCGGCGTCGGCGACGGCGTCGAGGGGCTCGTGATCTCGGCGGTCGACGATTCGTCCGATGCGGCGGCCAAGGGCCTGCGGCGGGGCGACATCATCCTCTCGGCGAACAATCGCAGCGTGCACGCAAGCGCCGATCTCGAGGCGGCGATCCGCTCGGCGCAGGCCGAGAACCGTGGCGCCTTGCTGTTGCGCGTCCAGCGCCGCGGCCAGACCGCGATCTACGTGCCGATCCGGCTGCGGTAAGCGCGACGATCCGTTGGCTGGGTGCGGCGCGCGACGAATTATTCGGGCGCCGGGCGCAACCGCGCCGCGCTTGCCGCGTTTTGCTTCTGTGCCCGTTTCGGGCGAAATCAGGAGCTTACGATGGCTGAGCACAACACCGACACCACCACCCTCAACACGCTGATCGCGACGCTGCTCGACAGCATCGACGGCTACACCAAGGCAGGCCGGGACGCCGACAACCGCGAGCTGGCCGAACGCTTCAACGCCCGCGCGCGCGAGCGCCAGAGCGCGGTGGCCGGATTGCAGGCCGCGGTCGCGCGCTGCGGCGGCAACCCCGAGGACGACGGCACCTTGCTCGCCGGCGCGCACCGCGCGTTCCTCAACCTCAAGGAAGCCGTCACCGGACGCGACGACAAGGCGATCCTCAATGAGGTCGAGCGCGGCGAAGACTATCTCAAGGAGAAGTTCGAAGCGGCGCTGCGCAAAGTCGACCTGACCCCCGACGCGCGCGCCGCGGTCGACGCGGCGTGGGCTTCGGTCAAGTCCGGCCACGACGAGATGAGCCAGCTCAAGCACACCTGGCAAGGCTATGAGAAGGGCCGCGAGGACGCGCGCAGCGAAACCGTGCGCGAGCAGGAGTACGCGTCCGAGAGCGAGACGAGCGAAGCGCCGCGGACCGAGATTTACTAAAGCTCGGTTGTCTCCCGAAGGCCCCGGCGCGGCGACGCGCCGGGGCCTTTCGTTAACCGCGCGGCGCTATGCTCGGCCGATGCTCGGGCCAAAGATGAACACGGTGTTCGCGAGTCGCTGGAAGGCGACGTGGTGGGCCGCGGGCGTGCTGCTCACGGCGTATTGCTCGGTACCGTCGCCCGATGAGGAGGCGTCCGTTGCGGGTCCGCCGGCGCACTCGGCGGCGAAGAACCCGTGGGCGGACGATGCCCCGAGCTTCGCGACCGACAAGAACCTGCGCGATTTCGAGGCGCTGCGGCACAAGCTGCCCTGACCGCGCCCAGCCACCGTTCCTTAACCCGCCCGCGCTAGATCGCTCGCACGCGAAGAGGGGAGGACGCGCATGTACAGCCTGCTGTTCCACAACAAGTGGCTCGCCGCGTTCTGGGCGGGCTCGATCCTGCTGGGCATCTACTTGAGCACGCCGCGCGAAGGCGAGGACCGCGGCGCCGCCGCAGCGGTCAACGCGATCGACGGAATGCGCGCCGAAGCGATGGCGCGCGCCAAAGTGCGCGAGGAACGCGATCGCCAGGCCAAGCTCGACGCGTTCAATGCGGGCGAGGACCAGGGCGACGTGCAGCTGGTCGAGAGCTACATGTCGGAACAGTAGAGCCGGGTCTTACTCGGCGCCGAGCGGAAAGTCGTCTTCACGGCCCTGCTCGCCGTGAGTGCCTTCCTCGTCGTCGTCGCTGCGCTCGCCGCGGTACGCGCTCATGTCGATCCGCCCGCTGGTTTCCATCTGGCGCATGTGATCGACGAGGTCGGGCAGGCCGCCGTCCTCGGCTCCGCCCGGAGCCTTCTCGCTGTCGCTCAGCCCGAAGCTCGTGCCGGTTCGGCCAAGGGCCTCGTCGGCGAGCGTCTGCGCCTGCGACCCTTCGTCGTCCTGCTCACTGTTATGCGCTTCGGGCGCGAGGTCGCGCTCGGCGGTCACGTCGTCAGGGTTCCGCCGATTTTCCATGAACTTACTCCGTGCTGGGTTCACCCAAGCTACGCGCGGAGGGTGGCGCTAGTTCCCGTTCACCGCGTCGGCACCGGCGCCTCGCCCGAATAGTCGTAGAACCCGCGCCCGCTCTTGCGCCCGAGCCAGCCCGCCTCGACGTACTTCATGAGCAGCGGGGCGGGGCGGTACTTGCTGTCGCCGGTGGTGTTGTAGAGCACCCGAACGATATCGAGGCAGGTGTCGAGCCCGACGAAATCGGCGAGCTCGAGCGGCCCCATCGGATGGTTGAGCCCGA
>DATLDS010000138.1:0-10611 GCA_035525735.1 Novosphingobium sp. | reverse complement strand
CCGGGTGGGATATCCCCCCGCCGCGCGCCTCGATGTTCGCGTGGGCGCCGCTCCCGCCCGCGCTCAAGGACATGGGCTCGCTCGAGTTCTCCAAGCAGCTCCTGACCCATGCCGAAGTCGCGGTCGCGCCGGGGGTCGGCTACGGCGAGGAAGGCGAGGGGTTCGTGCGCATCGCGCTGGTCGAGAACGAGCAGCGCCTCCGCCAAGCCGCAAGAAACGTGAAGCGCTACCTCGCCAGCATGGGGGTCAACGCCTCGGCCGCCTGAGCGCTCCGGACCGGTCCATTCCGGCGCTTGCGCCGCTTCGATGCGCCGCCGCGCTCTGTCATGCCGACGACTCCGTCCCAAACAGGAGTCGCTTCCATGCACTGCTTTCAATGGATTTCACCGCACCCGCTGCCGCTCGCGCTCGACCTCAGGAGCCGCGGGTGGGGGATGTGCGACGGCCGCCCGGGCGGATCGTGCGCGCGCCTGGTCGACGCTCGCGACGCCGAGGCCCGGCCCGAGCGGTTCCCGCCCGCGCTGCGCCCCGGCGCGCTCGCGCTGGGCATCGTCGACAGCACGGCGCGCGCGCGCTGGCTCGCGGCAGGCTTCGCCGACGCGCTCGGCGACGATGTGCGGCTCGACGAGCTCGAGCTCAAGGCGGCGCGGTTGCTGGCCGCCGAAGCCGCGTCGGCGACGTTCGAGTACGGACCCGTGACGCTCGACCTCGTCACCCGCGACGCGCGCGTCGGCGCTCGCCGGCTGCACCTCAATCCGCGCGAGTTCGCGCTGCTGTGGCGGCTCGCCGCCGCCCGCGGGGGCACGGTCTCGCGCGATGCGCTGCTGCGCGACGTGTTCGACCTCGGGTTCGACCCGGGGACCAACAGGGTGGCGGTGCACATCTGCCGGTTGCGCAAGAAGCTCGCGCACGCCGGGCTCGGCGGGCTGCTCGTCACCGGCCCCGGCGACGAAGGCTATCGCCTGGCGGCGCCGGCGGCCGAGCCGGTCGCCGCGACGCGGGGCGATCGAGCCTTGGTGCTCGTTGCGGAACGGGTGTAAGGGGCGGTCAGCGCCGGTTCAGCGCGCGTGTGCTAGCGCGACGGCGAATAGCAGGAGCTGACGATGAGCAAGACGATGTTGGCGCTGGCGGCGGGCGTGGCGGCGAGCCTGCTCGCGCTTCCCGGCGCGGCGGGCGCGCGCGACCGCGCCGATCCCGAGGCCAAGCTCGCCCGGATGCTCGAAGGCCGCGTCGCCGGCGAGCCGCGCGACTGCATCTACCTGCCGCGCATCCGCTCGAGCCGGATCATCGACCGCACCGCGATCGTTTACGAGGACGGCGCAACGTTGTGGGTCAACCGCCCCGACAGCGGCGCCTCGACGCTCGACGACGACGACGTCCAGGTGACCGACGTTCACGGCTCGCAATTGTGCAGCATCGACGTGGTCCGGCTGCACGACCGCTCGACGTTCTTCTATTCGGGCTTTGTCGGGCTCGGGGAGTTCGTGCCCTATCGCAAGGACAAGTCGCTGCGCCGCTGAGTTCGGGGCTGATGCGCGCGACGATCTGGCACAATCCCGATTGCGGCACGTCGCGCAAGGCGCTGGCGATCCTCGAGGCGCGGCCCGGGATCGAGCTCGAGGTGATCGAATACCTCAAGCACCCGCCGAGTGCGGCCAAGCTCGCGCAACTTTACGCCGACGCCGCGATCAGCCCGCGCGAAGGACTGCGATTGCGCGGGACCGATGCCGAGGCACGCGGACTGCCCGAGGCCGACGACGCGCGAGTCCTCGCCGCGATGGCGGCCGATCCGCGGCTGATCGAACGTCCGCTGGTCGAGACCGAAAAGGGCGCGCGGCTGTGCCGCCCGGCCGAACGGATCGACGAAATTCTCTGATTTAGAAGGGCAGCGCCTGGCCCGCGCAGATCAGCGCAAGCGCGCAGGCGCCGACGATCAGCGAACGCAGGATCTCGGCCTGCGCGGCGCGGAGCGGGGTGGCGTAAAGGGCGATGGCTCGGGCCATGCGCGAAATTTGCCCCGGCAACTCCTAACGAAGCGTAAACGACAGCCCCTAATCGCCGAGCCATTCGGCCAGCGCGGCGAGGCATTCGCGCGCCAGCAGGCGGCTGCGCTCGGGGCTCCAGCCTTGCGCCGGGTCGGGCAGCGCGGCGTAATCCTTGAACGGCATCTCGAGCGTCATCGAAACGCAACCGTGCGACGGCCCGAACCGCTCGGCGAGCTGGTTGGTCGACATCGTCAGGTTGGCTTTTCCCATGCCCGCGGTGGCGTAGCCGAGCCGGGTCTGGAAGTCGGGGCTGCGCCGCTCGAGGATCGCGCGGTAGCGCGCGTAGCCCGCGCCTTGCGCGTCGCTCCACGACGGGATGCCCTCGAACCCGGCGAGGAAGACCGCGGCGATCGCCTCGTCGCCGTGGATGTCCATCGCGAAGTGGACCCCGCTTTCGTCCATCGCGTCGCGGATCGCGAGCACTTCGGGCGAACGTTCGAGCGTCGGCGCGACCCACTCGCGGTTGAGGTTGGCGCCGGCCGCGTTGGTCCTGAGATGCCCCCGGCGCGACCCGTCGGGGTTCGCGTTCGGCACGATGTGCAGCCGGCACTTGCGGCGAAGCAGCCGCGCGACCGGGTCCGCCGGGTCGGTTAGCAGCGCCAGCGCGCCTTCCATCCACCATTCGGCCATCGATTCGCCGGGGTGCTGGCGCGCGTAAAGCCACACCTGCTTGTCACCGTCGCCCAGCTCGAGGCAATCGATCGGCTGGCCGTCGAGGCTGTGGCCGAGGCAGCGGTAGTCGATCCCGTCGCAGCCCGCCGCCTCGGCGATCAGGTCGTGGTGCCGTTCCATCGAATAGGGCGCGAAATAGGCGAACCAGGCGAGCCCGGTGGCCATTGTGTGCTTGATCGTCAGCGTGCCGCCGTCGGCATCCTTGTCCCAGCTGGTCTCGGCGCGGCCCCAGTACTCGCGGTCCTCCGAGACGCAGGCGCGGTAATCGGGCCAACCGTCGGGGTAGGCGGACTTGGCGAGGCCGGTGATCCGCAGCGTCACCTCGCGCCCGACGGGCCCGGCGACGCGGAAATGGAACCACTGGAAGAAGTCGCTCTGGTGATCCTTGCGGATCGCCAGCCGCGCAGCCGCGCCGTCGAGGCCGAGGACTTCGATGTTGCCGCTATCGAACGCGGCGTCGATGGAAAGGAGGGCTGGCTTGCGGGAGGCGCTCATCGCACCTCGATAGTCGCGCCCGAGCGTCCGGGGAAGTCCGCGAACAACGCGCGCGCGAGCCGTGCCGAAATTTGCGCCGAATCGGCGCTGCGCGTGCCCGTCCGCACGCTCGAGCGGCCTTCCCAGAGCGGCGCGCCGCTCGCCTTGTCGCGGATCGTCACCGAGAGCTCGCTCTCGACCTGCTCGCGGTCGCGCGAACCGCCGACCGGCAAGCCAAGGCCGACGCCCACGCCGACGTGCGTGCCGCCGCCGCGATGCCACCCGCCGCCCCAGCCCGACCCGACGCCGATGCTCACCGACGAGCCGGTCCGGCGCCGCGCCTCGGAGCCTTCGACCACGTCGCGGGTCAGGCGAACTTCGGCGACGCGCGGCGCGCCGCTCGACCCATTTGCTGTGAAGTTCGCGGCAAACCCTTGCGCCGAAAGCTCGCGCGCGACCGCGTCGAGCCAGACGCGCGATTCGAGGCTGGCGCCGTCGACGCCGGGCGCGGGCACCACGTCGACCGCACCGGGCCCGAGCCGCGCAATCGTCTCGACGGTGTGGAAGCGGGTGACCTCGACGCGCTCGGCGGCGAGCGCGGGCACGCTGGCGACAAGCGAAGCGAGGACGAGGGCGGAACGCAGGCGCATGATCGAGACCCCGGAAGAAGCAGCGAGACGAGCGCAATCGCTTGAGCGCGCACCGATTTAGCCCGCCTGAACGGCGGCCGCAAAATCTGCTCGACCCGTTAACCATCTTTCATGCCATCGGTGCTAGGCCGCGCGGCGATGGACAAGTTTCCCGTGCTCGTGACCGGCGGCGCCGGCTATATCGGCAGCCACGCGGTGCTCGCGCTGCGCGACGCGGGCTGGCCCGTGGCGGTGATCGACAACCTCACCACCGGCTTCCGCTGGGCGGTCCCCGACGATGTCGCGTTCCACCACGGCGACGTCGCCGACGAGGCACTGCTCGCGCGCGTGTTCGCCGAGCATGGTGTCCGCGCGGTGATGCATTTCGCCGGCTCGATCATCGTGCCCGAATCGGTCGAGAAGCCGCTCGACTACTATCTCAACAACACCGTGAAGAGCCGCGCGCTGCTCGCCGCGGCGGTGGCGGCGGGAGTGGCGCACTTCGTGTTCAGCTCGACCGCCGCGGTCTACGGCACGCCCGAGCGCTCGCCGGTGGCCGAGGACGCGCCGCTCGCACCGATCAACCCGTACGGGACGAGCAAGGCGATGACCGAGGCGATGCTCGCCGACACCGCGCGCGCGCACCCGATCAATTACTGCGCGCTGCGCTATTTCAACGTCGCCGGGGCCGATCCCGCGGGCCGCGCCGGGCAATCGACCGCGGGCGCGACGCACCTGATCAAGGTCGCGGTCGAGGCGGCGCTGGGCAAGCGCGGCCACGTCGGCGTCTACGGGACCGACTACGCCACCCCCGACGGGACTGGCGTGCGCGACTACATCCACGTGTCCGACCTCGCCGCCGCGCACGTGCTCGCGCTCGAGGCGCTGGTCGCCGCGCCGGCCCGCTCGCTGACGATGAATTGCGGCTACGGCCGCGGCTACTCTGTGCTCGAGGTGCTCGACGCGGTCGACCGCGTGACCAACTTCAAGCTCGAGCGCCGGGTCGAGCCGCGCCGAGCGGGCGACGGCCCGTCGCTCGTCGCCGACAACCGGCTGATCCGCAGCGAGCTGCCGTGGGAGCCCGCGCACGCCGACCTCGACGAGATCGTCGCGCACGCGCTGGCGTGGGAGCGCAAGCTCGCCGAGATCCGCCGCGAGAGTTGACTTCGCCGGGTCGGGCCGATAACGGCGCGCCTTCGATTTCGAGCCTCAACGCTCCCCACGGAAACCATCATGAAGATTCGCAACAGCCTCAAGTCGCTGAAGGGCCGCCATCGCGACAACCGCGTGATCCGCCGCCGCGGCCGCACTTACGTGATCAACAAGACCAACCGCCGCTTCAAGGCGCGCCAGGGTTGAGGAGGCGCGTCGTCCCGGATCGCGCCGGGATGACGACATGATCGAAGCGGTCGTCTTCGACGTCGGGCAAGTTCTCTACCAGTGGGACTTGCGCCACTTGTTCCGCAAGCTGCTTCCCGACGAAGCCCAGGTCGAGCGCTTCGTTCGCGAAGTGATCGGCCCCGAGTGGCACTTCCAGACCGACGCCGGTCGGCCGGTCGCCGAGATGGTCGCCGAGCGCCGCGCCGAGTTCCCCCGGCACGCCGCGCTGATCGAAGCTTACGGCACGCGCTTCAACGAGACGATCCCCGGCCCCGTGCCCGGCAGCCTCGAACTGGTCGAGCGACTCCACGCGCGCGGCGTGCCGCTTTTTGCGATCACCAACTTCGGGCACGAGTTCTGGGCGGGCTTCCGCCCCACCGCGCCGGTGTTCGAGCTGTTCGACGACATCGTCGTCTCGGGCACCGAGAAGCTCGCCAAGCCTGATCCGGCGATCTTCGCGCTTGCCGTCCAGCGCTTCGGTTATCCGCCGGGCGCCATGCTGTTCGTCGACGACAACGCCGCCAACGTCGCCAGCGCGCGCGTGTGCGGCTGGCACGCGCATCATTTCGTCGATGCGGCGGGGCTCGAAACCGAGCTCATCGAACGCGGGCTGCTCTAGCGCCGCGCCAGCGCCGCTTCGCTCTCGGCCATCAGCGTGGCGATGATCGCCGCGACCGGCTCTTCGGTCGTCACCATCCCGACCGACTGCCCGGCCATCAGCGAGCCGCCTTCGACGTCGCCGTCGATCACCGCGCGGCGCAGCGCGCCCGCCCAGTAGTGCTCGATCTGGAGCTGGGCCTCGTCCATCGCGATGCCGTCCTCGTCGAGCGCGCGGGCGACCTCGAGCTGCTTGGCGGTGAACGCCTCGGTGCCTTTGTTCTTGAGCGCGCGGACCGGGATCACCGGCAGCCGTGGGTCGACTTGGACGCTGGCAATCGCGTCGCGCGCGCTGGCGCGGAAGAACGCTTTCTTGAACGCCGGGTGGGCGATCGATTCGCTCGCGCAGGCGAACCGCGTGCCCAGCTGGACTCCGCAGGCGCCCATCTCGAGGTAACCCGCGATCGCCTCGCCGCGGCCGATCCCGCCGGCGACGAACACCAGGTGCGGGTTATCGGTTTCGGGGGCGGCGAGCACGGGAAGGATTTCCTGCGCCAGCACCGAAGTCGAGACCGGGCCGATGTGCCCGCCCGCCTCCATCCCCTCGATCACCAGCGCGTCGGCGCCCGAGCGGAGCAGTTTCTTGCCCAGTGCGACCGTCGGCGAGAAGCAGATCACCTTGGCATCGAATTGCTTGATCGCCTCGACGCTGCCCTTGGGCGGGATCCCGCCGGCGAGCACCACGTGGCTCACGCCGTGGCGCCCGCACACCGCGATCAGCTCGAACAGTTGCGGATGCATCGTGATCAGGTTGACCCCGAACGGCTTGCGGGTGAGCGCACGCGTCGCCGCGATCTCGGCGTCGAGCAGCTCGGGGGTCATCGCACCGCAGGCGATCACGCCGAACCCGCCCGCCTCGCTGATCGCGCTGACCAGGTGGCGCTCGGACACCCAGCTCATCGCCCCGCACAGGATCGCGGTGTCGCAGCCGAGGAACGCGCGCCCGCGCGCCATCAGGTGAGTGGTCAGGGGAAAGGTCGTCATGCGCCGCCGCGCTTAGGCGGAGGGACAGCCGTCGGCAAGCAAAGGACAGCCGTGTCCGGGTCGAAGTCGCCGCCTGTGATCGATTCTCTCGCACGCAATAAGCGATCTTAATCGCTTAACTCGCTTGAACGCGCGGCCTAGGGTCGGCGCCGGATTCGTTTCGAGGAGCACGACCATGAACGCTGTAGCTGGATCGGTGGCGGGCGGTTGCCCCGCGGGCAAGGATGGCGGCATTCGTTCGTTGCTGGGTCGGCAGAACCGCGATTGGTGGCCCGATGCGCTGGCGGTCGAGATTCTCGCCGCCAACGGATCGGTCGATCCGATGGGCGATGGTTTCGACTACGCCGAACAGTTCAAGAAGCTCGATTATGCGGCGCTCAAGGCCGACCTCACCGCGCTGATGACCGACAGCCAGCCGTGGTGGCCCGCCGATTACGGCCACTACGGCCCGTTCTTCATCCGCATGGCGTGGCACGCCGCGGGCACTTATCGCACCGGTGACGGGCGCGGCGGCGCCAACTCGGGCCAGCAGCGTTTCGCCCCGCTCAATTCGTGGCCCGACAACGGCAACCTCGACAAGGCTCGCCGCTTGCTGTGGCCGATCAAGCAGAAGTACGGTCAGTCGATCAGCTGGGCCGACCTGTTCATCCTCGCCGGCAACGTCGCCATCGAATCGATGGGCGGCCCGGTGTTCGGCTTCGGCGGCGGCCGCGCCAACGTCTACGAGCCGGAGCGCGACATCTACTGGGGCGACGAGGACAAGTGGGTCAACGAAGGCGTTGCCACGCGCATCCGCCCCGACGAGGCGCTCGAGCTCGACGGACCGCTCGCGGCGATCCAGATGGGGCTGATCTACGTCAACCCGGAAGGTCCGGGCGGCAACCCTGACCCGCTCCAGTCGGCGCGCGACATCAAGGCGACGTTCGAGCGGATGGCGATGAACCATGAGGAGACGGTCGCCTTGACCGCGGGCGGCCACACCTTCGGCAAGGCGCACGGCAACGGCGATCCCTCGACGCTGGGCCACGCCCCGGCGGGGTCCGACCTTGCCGCGCAAGGGTTCGGCTGGGTCAGCGGCGAAGCGCACGGCGGGATCGGCGAGCACGCCGTGACCAGCGGCATCGAAGGCGCGTGGGTCAACACGCCGACCTCCTGGAGCGAGAACTACTTCCGCCTGCTGCTCGACTACGAGTACGAGCTGGTCAGGTCGCCCGCGGGCGCGCAGCAGTGGCAGCCGGTCAATCAGAAGCCCGAGGACATGGCCCCCGCCGCGCACGATCCGTCGAAGCGCGTCCCGACGATGATGACCACCGCCGACATGGCGCTCAAGATGGACCCCGAGTTCCGCAAGATCTCGGAGAAGTTCCGCACCGATCACGAAGCGTTCAAGGACGCGTTCGCGCGCGCCTGGTTCAAGCTGTGCCACCGCGACATGGGCCCGAGGGTCCGCTACCTCGGCCCCGAAGTCCCGTCCGAAGACCTGATCTGGCAGGACCCGATCCCTTCCGGAACCAAGCCCTCGGACGCCGACGTCGCGTCGGTGAAGGCCAAGATCGCCGGCAGCGGGCTGACCGTCGCCCAGCTGGTCAAGACCGCGTGGGCCTCGGCCAGCACCTATCGCAAGTCCGATCACCGCGGCGGCGCCAACGGCGCGCGCCTCCGTCTCGCCCCGCAGAAGGACTGGGACGTCAACGAGCCTGCCGAGCTGGCCAAAGTGCTGGCGACGCTCGACGGGATACGTGGATCGCTGTCGATGGCCGACGCGATCGTGCTCGGCGGCGTGGTCGGAGTGGAGAAAGCCGCCAAGGACGCCGGCTGGCCGGTGACAGTGCCGTTCAGCGGCGGGCGCGGCGACGCCACCGCCGAGCAGACCGACGCCGAAAGCTTTGCCCCGCTCGAGCCGCAGGCCGACGCGTTCCGCAACTACCTGCCCAAGAAGCTGCGGGTGAAGACCGAGGAGATGATGCTCGACAAGGCCTCGCTGCTCGGGCTGTCGGTGCCGCAACTGGCAGTGCTGATCGCGGGCCTGCGCGTGCTCGGCGCCAATCACGGCGGGCGGGGGCACGGCGGGTTCACCAAGCGTTCCGGCCAGCTCACCCCCGACTTCTTCGTCAACCTGCTCGACATGACCAACGTGTGGAAGGCGGTCGAAGGCTCGGACGACGAGGAATACGTCGCCACCGACCGCGCCAGCGGCGGCGAGACCTGGCGGGCGACGCGCGCCGACCTCGTGTTCGGCTCGAACTCCGAGCTGCGCGCGGTCGCCGAGGTCTATGCCGAGAAGGACCACGAAGAGAAGTTCGTGAAGGACTTCGTGCGCGCCTGGACCAAGGTGATGAACGCCGACCGCTTCGACCTCGGCAAGGGCGTCGACGCGAAATGACGCCTGCGCCCGCCGCCCGTCGTTGATCGACGGGCGGCGGCGGTCCGCGTGAAGCCCTTTGCCAAGGCTGTGTTAAGCCGATAATACAGCTCCCGCGATGTTGTTCACACGGCGCGAGCCCGCGTTCCCCGAAGTGTTGCCCCCCGGCGCGACCCCGTCGTTCGAGCCGGTGGCGCTCGAGCCCGTCGCCCAGCCGCGGACCTGGCGCTGGTGGACCCCGCGCGTGCTGGCCGCGCTGCTGGCGATATTCCTGCTGCTGGTCGCGTGGCTCGCGATCACCGCGCCCTTGTCGAAATCGCTGCAGCCGATCGCGCCGCCGCAAGTCACGCTGCTCGCCGCCGACGGCGCGCCGATCGCGCGGAGCGGCGCGAATGTCGAGGCTCCGGTGGTCGCGAACCGGCTGCCGGCCCACGTGATCGCGCCGTTTCTCGCGGTCGAGGACCGCGATTTCTACTCGCACTGGGGCCTATCCCCGCGCGGCCTGGTGCGCGCGGCGTGGGGCAATATCACCAGCGACCGCACCCAGGGCGGCAGCACGATCACCCAGCAGCTCGCCAAGTTCACCTTCCTCACCCCCGAGCGCAGCCTCGGCCGCAAGCTGCGCGAGGCGCTGATCGCGTTCTGGCTCGAGGCGTGGCTGAGCAAGGACGAGATCCTAGAGCGCTACCTCTCGAACGCGTACTTCGGCGATAACTGCTATGGGTTGCGCGCCGCGTCGCTGCACTATTTCTACCGCCAGCCCGAGCGGCTGACCCCGGCGCAGGCGGCGATGCTCGCGGGACTCGTCAAGGCGCCGTCGCGACTCGCCCCGACCCGGAACTACGCCGGCGCCGAAAGGCGGATGCGCGTGGTGCTCGGCGCGATGGTCGACTCCGGCCACCTGAGCGCGCGCGAGGCGCGGGCGATGCGCAGTCCCCGGCTCGACGTGCGCGACCGCAGCGAGATGCCGACCGGCACCTACTTCGCGGACTGGGCGCTGCCCGAAGCGCGCAAGCTCGGCCAGGTCGGCTATTCGCGCCAGACGCTGACCACCACGCTCGATTCGCGGCTCCAGGCCGCGGCGCGCAGCGCGGTCAACCGCGCGGCGCTCGGAAAAGCGCAAGTGGCGCTCGTCGCGATGCGCCCCAATGGCGAGGTCGTCGCGATGATCGGCGGGCGCGATTACGCCAAGTCGCCGTTCAACCGCGTCACCCAGGCGCGGCGCCAGCCGGGCTCGACCTTCAAGCTGTTCGTCTATCTCGCCGCGCTGCAGGAAGGCTGGAACCCAGACGGCCGGATCGCCAACACCGCGATCGTCGCGGGCAGCTATCGCCCGAGGAACGGCGGCGGGCGCTATTCACCCGAGATCACGCTTGCCGAGGCGTTCGCCGCCTCGAGCAACGTCGCC
>DATLDS010000115.1:0-2718 GCA_035525735.1 Novosphingobium sp. | reverse complement strand
CCCGGGCTATGGCCCGGACGCGGATCGAAGCGCTCGATGCGGAAATCGCGGCGCTCGAGACCGCGCGCGCCTCGCTCGGCAAACTGGCGAAGGCGTGCGCGGGAGGCGCGAAAGGACCGTGCCCGATCCTCGCTTCGTTCGACGCGAGCTAGGTCACTTTCGACCGCGCGGCGTCGACCACGTCGATCGCGGGCACGATCCGGTAGCGGGCAAGCAGAAGGCTGAACACGCCGAACAGGATCAGCCCGCAAGCGACCGCGGTGTATATCGTCGGGTTGTCCTGCAACGACGCGACGGCGCTGCCGAGCGCGCGGGCCTCGCCCGCGCTGTGCGTCTGCGCGACGCGGACGAACGACCAGCCGACCACGGCGAAAACGGCGCCGCGGGTGACGAGGCCGATCCGGCCGATCGTCTTGGCACCGGACGGCGTGTCGGGCGCGCATTGCTTCATGTGGCTGCCCTTCCAGGCCTTGCGCACCTGGAGGCCGGCGGCGAAGAAGAACCCCGCGGCGACCAGCCACAGCGCCGCGCCGCCCAGCTCGAAATCGAGCAGCGTGCGCGCCGCCTGCTCGCTCTTGGCGTCGCCGGTGCCGGCCGCGGCTTGTTTGTCGCCGCCCAGGAACTGCGTCGCGGTATAGGCCAGCGCGAGGTGGATGATCCCGCTGCCGAGCTGCGCGGCGCGGCCGGCGAGGCCTTTGGGCTCGCTGCCCTTGCCCTCGACGTCGAGCAGCGCGCAAGTCACCCGGTAAACGCCGTAAGCGAATAGCCCGAGCGCGATCAGCGACAGCAGCAGGTTGCCGGCGGGCATGTCGTGGACGGTGTCGAACACGCCCTTCTGACCTTCCTCGGCCTTGCTCCGTGCCGACAGCGCGATCCAGCCGAACAGGATGTAGACGATCCCGCGCGCGACGAAGCCGACCTTGGCGATCCAGTCGAGCCGTGCCGCTTGCGCCATTCGTTCACTCCCCGATCGCGGTTTGCCTACAGAACGGGGCGCGGCTCGGCCTGTTCCGTTCAGACGTTGAACCTGAAGTGGAGCACATCGCCGTCCTGGACCGCGTAGTCCTTGCCTTCCTGGCGCAACTTGCCCGCGTCGCGCGCGCCGGCCTCGCCGCCCAGCGCGACGTAGTCGCCGTATGCGATCGTCTCGGCACGGATGAAGCCGCGCTGCATGTCCGAATGGATCTCGCCCGCGGCCTGCGGCGCGGTGGCGCCTTTCTCGACCGTCCACGCGCGCGCCTCCTTGGGCCCGACGGTGAAGAAGGTGATCAGGTGGAGCAAGTCGTAGCCCGAGCGGATGATCCGCGCGAGGCCGGCCTCGTCGAGCCCCAGCTCGGCGAGGAATTCGCCGCGGTCCTCGGGCGCCATGGTGACGATGTCGGCCTCGATCGCCGCCGACACCACGACCGCGTTGGCGCCCTCCGCCTTGGCCTTGGCGAACACCGCGGTTGAAAAGGTATTGCCCTCGCTCGCTGCCGTTTCCTCGACATTGCAGACGTAGAGCACCGGCTTGGCGGTGAGCAGTTGCGCCTGGGCCAGCAGCCGCGCTTCCTCATCGTCCCTCGGCTCGGTCAGCCGCGCCGGCTTGCCCTCGCGCAGCAAGTCGAGCGCGCGCCCGAGCACCGCGGCGGCGGCCTTGGCCTCCTTGTCGCCCTGCTGGCCCTTCTTGGCGAGGTTGGGGACGCGCTTCTCGAGGCTGTCGAGGTCGGCGAGCATCAGCTCGGTCTCGACCACCTCGGCGTCGGCGACCGGGTCGACGCGGTTCTCGACATGCTGGATGTCGTCGTTCTCGAAGCAGCGCAGGACGTGTACGATCGCGTCGACCTCGCGGATGTTGCCGAGGAACTGGTTGCCGAGGCCCTCGCCCTTCGACGCGCCGCGGACCAGCCCGGCGATGTCGACGAAACCGAGCTGGGTGGGGATGATCTTGGCCGACTTGGCGATGGCGGCGAGCGCATCGAGCCGCGGATCGGGCACCCCGACGTTGCCGACGTTGGGCTCGATCGTGCAGAACGGATAGTTCGCCGCCTGCGCCGCCTGCGTCTCGGTCAGGGCATTGAACAGCGTCGACTTGCCGACATTGGGCAGGCCGACGATCCCGCAACGAAAACCCATCATGCACTCCAGAATTCCGGCCCGGTATTCCGGTCGGGCCCGGCGAGCGCGCGCCTTAGCCGCCTGTCCGGGCGAAGGCGAGCCTTCACCGAAATTTCAGCCATTCGTGGCATGGCGCAGGCATGAACAGGCTCATTCCCATCACTCTCGCGATGGCCTTGCTCGGCTGCAGCGATTCCCCGCAAGAACGGTTCGACCGGGCCGCAAAGGCTTATGCCGGGCACGATTATCGCGCCGCGCAGCTCGATCTGACCTCGGTGCTCCAGGCCGAACCGCGCAACGCGGCCGCGCTCGAACTCGCGGCGCGCACGTTCCTCGCCCAGGGCGACGGCGATGCGGCACAAGGCGCGCTCGACAAGTTGGGCGCGGCCGGGCGCAGGCCGGCGGACTTCGCGCTGCTCGCAGCCGAAGCGGCGCTGCTGCGCGGCAAGGCGAAGCTTGCGCTGGACGCGGTCGGAACGCTCGATTCCGCCGAGGCGCATCGCCTGCGCGCGCTCGCCCAACTGATGGAAGGCGACCCCGCAGCCGCCGCGGCGAGCTTTGCCGCGGGCGAGAAGGCGAACGGCGACAAGAGCCGCCTGCTCGCCGATTACAGCCGCTTCG
>DATLDS010000100.1:0-6254 GCA_035525735.1 Novosphingobium sp. | reverse complement strand
GTACGTCGATGTAGTAATAATCGTCAGGATTGGCGGCGCTGGCCTCGTCGTCGGGCTCGAGCTGCCATTCGGGGAGCTTGGCCTCGGTTTCGAACTGCTCGACCGGGCGCTTGGCTACCGCATAGCGCATGAACGCGGCGAATGCGCGCGCCGGGGCGGTTCCGCCTTGCAGCCCCGGAACCGGCCGCGCATCGTCGCGGCCCATCCACACGCCGGTGGTGATCCCGCTCGAGACGCCTAGGAACCAGCCGTCCTTGTTCGAGGTGGTGGTGCCGGTCTTGCCCGCGACCGGGCGGCCGATCTGCGCCGCGCGCCCCGTGCCGGTGCTGACCGCGGTCTGGAGCAGGTCGGTGATCCCCGCGGCCACGTAGGGAGGCACGAGCACCTGGCCTGCGCTCGCCTCGTGGCGGTAAAGCACGTCGCCGTCGAGCGAGGTGACCTTGGTGATCCCGTACGGCTCGATCGCCGCGCCCTTGGCGGCGACCGCGGCGAACGCGCGGGTCATGTCGATCACCCGCACTTCCGAACTGCCCAGCACCATCGAGGGCAGCGTGTTGATCGGCGTGGTGATCCCGAACCGCCGCGCCATCGCCGCGACGCTCGAGAAGCCGACCTCGTTGCCGAGCTGCGCGGCGACGGTGTTGATCGAATAGGCGACCGCGGTGCGCACGTCGATCTCGCCCGAATAGCGCCCCGACGAGTTGCGCGGGGTCCAGCCGTCGATCGTCACCTTCTCGTCGACCACGCGGTCGCCGGGGGTGTAGCCCGCCTCGAGCGCGGCGAGATAGACGAACAGCTTCCACGCCGAGCCCGGCTGGCGCACCGCCTGGACCGCACGGTTGTAGTTCGAGTGGACGTAGTCGGTGCCGCCGATCATCGCCAGCACCGCGCCGTCGCGGTCGAGGCTGACCAGCGCGCCTTGCGAATTGCGCGGCGCGTTGGCCTGGATCGCGGCGGTCGCGGCGCGCTGCATGCCGACGTCGAGCGTGGTCCAGACCTCGATCGGCTCGAGGTTGTCGGGGAGCAGGATGTCGAGCTGCGGCAGCGCCCAGTCGGTGAAATAGCGCACCGAGTTCTGCCCCTTCTCGGGGGCGAGGCGCACCGCCGCCAAATCGACGCCGGCCGCTTCGCCGGCGGAGATCTTGCCGTTCTCCTCCATCGTCTTGAGCACGACGTTGGCGCGGCGCACCGCGGCCTTGGCGTCGGCGGTCGGCGAATAGCGCGACGGTGCTTTGACCAGCCCCGCGATGATCGCCGCCTCGGGCAGGCTGAGCTCGGTCGCCGGGTGGTTGAAGAACTTGCGGGCCGCCGAATCGATGCCATAGGCGCCGCCGCCGAAATAGACCTTGTTGAGGTAGAGCTCGAGGATCTGGTCCTTGCTGAACTTGCGCTCGAGCGCGAGCGCGAGGACGCCTTCGCGGACCTTGCGGCCGAAGCTGCGGGTGTTGTTGAGGAACACCGTGCGCGCGAGCTGTTGGGTGATCGTCGAGGTCGCGCGCGCGCCGCGCGCATCGCGCAGCGAGACGAACACCGCGCGGGCGATGCCGATCGGATCGACCCCGATGTGGCTCCGGAATCGGCGGTCCTCGACCGAGACCATCGCGTCCTTCATCACCTGCGGGATGCGGCTCGACGGCAGCCACTTGCCATAGCTCGGGCCCAGGCTGACCAGCTCGGTGCCATCGCGCGCACGGACCACGATCATCTGCCCGACCTGGCTGGTCTTGAGCGCCTGGTAGCTCGGCAGCGAGCGCACCGCGACCGCGACCGAGATCGCCAGCATCATCAGCCCCAACAGCGCGAGCCCGCCACCCCACACCGCCGCGCGGCGCAACCACAGGCGCCACCCAGTCGCGGTGGGTTTCGGCGGCGGCTTGCGTCCGCGCGGAGACCGGCGCGCCGGTTCAGCTCGTCTGGCCATTATGGTCGGTCGCGTTCCCTCATCCGGCGAGCGGCAGCCGCTCGTCTCGCGCGGGATGCATAGGCGATTTGGAACGCGGGGTTAACGGTTAGTCCTTGGGCTTGAAGTCGAGCGCGGCGCTGTTCATGCAATAGCGCAGCCCGCCCGCGTCGCGCGGCCCGTCGGGGAAGAGATGACCGAGATGGCCCTCGCACTTCGCGCAGCGGACCTCGGTGCGGACCATGCCGTGCGCGGTGTCGCGGTGCTCCTCGACCGCGCCGGGCGCGGCGGGCGCGGTGAAGCTCGGCCAGCCCGAGCCGCTCTCGAACTTGGTGTCTGAGGCGAACAGCGGCGCGCCGCAGCCGGCGCACCGGTACTCGCCCTCGGCCTTGTTCTTTTCGTACTCGCCGGTGAACGCGCGCTCGGTCCCCGCTTGGCGGAGCACACGGTACTGCTCGGGGGTCAGCTTCTCGCGCCATTCGGCGTCGGTCAGGTTCATCTTCTCGGGCATCGGGCGATCTCCTTCGAGCACAATATGGTGACGGCGGCGCGCGGTTTCACGCCTCGTCGAGCGCTTCACCGATCATCGCCAGCATCGCTTCGGCGGTGTGCCCGCGCACCGCGTCGCGCCCTGCGTCGCCGAAATGGCACTCCCTCTGGATCGGTCGCGCGCCGCGGCGCAGCACCGCGAGGTGGACAAGCCCGGCCTCGTCGCGCGGGCCCGCGTTCCCGGCGAATCCGGTGACCGCGCAGGCGATGTCAGCCTGGCTGCGCGCCAGCGCGCCTTGGGCCATCGCCTCGGCGACCTCGCGGCTGACCACGCCGTGGCGCTCGACGAACGCGGGTTCGAAGCCGAGCAGGTCGCACTTGGCCTCGACGCTGTAAGTGACGAAGCCGCGCTCGAACGTGCTGCTCAAACCCTCGATGTCGGTGAACAGCGAGGCGAGAAGACCGCCGGTGCAACTTTCCGCGGTGACGATCCTGAGCTTGGCGCGATCGACCCGGCGAAGCACGGTTTCGGCTAGCGCGGCGAGCTTCGCCGCCGCATCGGGCAGGTCTTCGGGAGGCTCGTGCCGGCGCGCCATGCGCGATCAACGCACCAGCCCGCGTCCGGTGCCGCGGGAACCCGAGGCCGCGGCGACCGTAGTCAGGTCATGCGCGATAGCCTGCCCCGCAAACGCGTCCTCGTCGTCGAGGACAACCCGCTGCTGGCGATGGACCTCGAAGACCTGCTCGAGAGCAAGGGCGTCGAAACCGTCGGGCCCGCGTACACCTTGGCGCATGGCCTCGAGCTGATCCGCAACGACGGCATCGACGCGGCGATCCTCGACATCGATCTCGGCGACGAACGGGTCTGGCCGATCGCCGAGGAGCTGCGCCGCCGCGCCACTCCGTTCGTGTTCCTCAGCGCGGCCTGCACCGGCAACGAGGTTCCCACGCGATTCCGCGGCCGCGTCTGCATGAGCAAGCCGGCCGAGCCGCGCTATCTCGTCGCCACGGTCGAGGAGCTGCTCGCCGCCTGATCGCGCGCGTTCGTGTGTTACCCATATAATACAGCTTGCCAAGCCGCCGGGCGCTCACCATGTTGCGCGCAACTGGGAGTGAACGCATGGCCAGCACGCCGACCACCGCCGAAACCGCGACCGCGACCAAGCTCGAGCTGACCGCGCCCGATCCGGTGCCCGTGGTCGCGCCCGAGCAGGCGATCGGGCTCGTGCCCGTGAGCGCCGATGCCAAGTCCAAGCTAGAGACCAAGGTCGAGGCGTTCATCGCCGACCTCGTCGCGCAGGACGCCGCCAGCCCCGAATTCGGCAAGCGCGTCGACCAGCTCACCAACATGGGGCGCAAGGAGATCGCCGCGGCCTCGGCCATGTCGAACCGCTTTCTCGACCGACCGATCCGCGCGATGGACAAGGAAACCGGCGTCGGCACCGACCTCGCGCAGCTGCGTCGCACGGTCGAGGAGCTCGATCCCGGCCGCCAGGGCAAGCTGAGCTCGGGGCGCAAGATCCTGGGGATCATCCCATTCGGCAACAAGCTGACGCGCTATTTCGACAGCTACACCAGCGCCCAGGGGCACATCTCGTCGATCCTCGCGCGGCTCGCCTCGGGCAAGGACGAGCTGTTGATGGACAACGCCGCGATCGACGTCGAACGCCAGAACCTGTGGAAGGCGATGGGCGACCTCGAGCAGATGATCCACATCAGCCGCACGCTCGACAGCCGGATCGAGGACAAGGCCGCCGACCTCGACGCGACCGATCCGGCCAAGGCCAAAGCATTGCGCGAATCCGCGCTGTTCTACGTCCGCCAGCGCACTCAGGACCTGCTCACCCAGATGGCGGTGACGGTCCAGGGCTACCTTGCGCTCGACTTGGTCAAGAAGAACAACGTCGAGCTGGTCAAGGGCGTCGACCGCGCCAGCACCACCACCGTCGGCGCGCTGCGCACCGCGGTGACGGTGGCGCAGGCGATGACCAACCAGCGGCTGGTGCTCCAGCAGATCACCGCGCTCAACGACACCACCGCCGGGATCATCGATTCGACCGGCAAGCTGCTGCGCGAGCAGACCGGGCGGATCCACGAGCAGGCCGCGGCCAGCACGATCCCCCTGGAGACGCTCCAGCGCGCGTTCCAGAACATCTACGACACGATGGACAACATCGACACGTTCAAATTGAAGGCGCTCGAATCGATGAAGCAGACGGTCACCACGCTGACCAGCGAAGTCGAGAAGTCGCGCGGCTACATCGCCCGCGCCGAGGGCGCGGCGCAAGCCAAGCTCGGGGCGAGCAGCGCCGCGCCGAGCCTGCTGACGCTCGAGGGGTGATGAAAAGCCCGGCGCAGCAAAACGAGGTGATTCTGCGCGATGCGCGCGCCTCGCTCGCGCGCCAGCGCGAGGGCGGGCGGCGAGTGCGCTCGATCGGGCGCGGCTCGGCCGAGCTCAAGACGCGGCACTACAAGGCCAAGCTCACCCGTATCGTGGTCACCGTGGTCGGAATCGTGCTCGCGGCGATGGTCGCCGGCACGATCATCGGCGGGATCGGGATCGAAGGGCTGTTTTACGCCGCGCTGGTGGGCGTCGCCGCGACGATCATGCTCGGGCGCTACCCGCGCCTCAAGCCGCCGCCGCGCGAGCGGCTCAACGAAGGCGACGTGCGGACGATGGTCGGGCGCACTGAATTGTGGCTCGAGAGCCAGCGGCCCGCGCTGCCCGCGCCGGCGGTGCAGCTGGTCGACCAGATCGGCCTCCAGCTCGACGCGCTCGGCCTTCAGCTCCAGGGGATCGACCCGAACCAGCCCGCCGCGGTCGAAGTGCGCAAGCTGGTCGGCGAGCATTTGCCCGAAATGGTCTCGACCTATCGCCGCATCCCCGCGCACTTGCGCACCGAGGAGCGCAGCGGGCGAACCCCCGACCAGCAGCTCGCCGACGGATTGGGCAAGATCAGCGCCGAGATCGACCAGGTCACCCGGCAATTGGCGGCGGGCGACCTCGACAGCCTCGCGGTCCGCGACCGCTACCTCGATTACCGTTATGGCGGCGAGATCGAGGACAAAACCTGATGCGCGTCGCGTTGCCGCATCACCTCGGGAAGGACGAAGTGCGCCGCCGGCTCAAGGCGCGGACCGGCGACGTCGCCAGCTATATCCCGGGGGGGATGGCGCAAGTCGATGCGAGCTGGCCGGACGAGGACACGCTCGCGCTGGGCATTACCGCGATGGGCCAGTTCGTCGGCGCCAAAGTCGCGGTCGAAGAGACGCAAATGGTGGTCGAGATCGACCTTCCCCCGCAGCTCGGCTTCGTCCGCGGGGTGATCGAGCAAGGCGTGCGGCAATCGGGGATGAAGCTGCTCAAATGACTTTCGGCTTGGCGATCAAGGTCAGGCCGCCGGCGGGAAACTCGAGCTCGGCGATGCTCGCGGCATAGACGCAGCTTCCCGGCTCGAACCGTTCCCCGTCCATTCGAACTGCCCCCTCACGCGGGATCGCCAGCATCGGCCCGGCGTAGCGCGCGCGCAACTCGGCGTCGGGCGCGCCGTCGAGGCGGTGAAGCGTGAAGTACTTGCCGTCGGCGAGCTCGACCGTGCCGCGTGTCGGCACGTGGAAGCGCAGCGCCGGGTCGTGCGGCGCGCCTTTCGCCACCGCCAGCCCCTCGTCGAGGTGCAGCTCGCGCGGGCGGCCATAGTCGTAGAGCCGATATGTGATGTCGGCGTTCTGCTGGACCTCGATCAGGCTGACCCCGGCGCCGATCGCGTGGACGGTGCCCGCGGGGATGTAGAAGAAGTCGCCGGCGCGCACCGGGTGCCAGACGAGTCGGTCCTCGATGCTGCCGTCGAGCGCGGCGGCGCGCATC
>DATLDS010000099.1:0-2040 GCA_035525735.1 Novosphingobium sp. | reverse complement strand
CGCGCTTCGCCGCACCGCGCTAAAAGGGGGGCCGTGACCGTCCAGAACCGCCCGCGCAGGCCGCGCTTCGCGCCCGCCGCCCTCGCCGCCCTCGCGGCGCTCGCGGCACTCACGATGGTCGCGATCCCGCGTGCGCGTGGTCACATTGGCTCGGATCCCGAGGTCGACAACCGCTACCTCAAGATCGACATCGGGCGGGACGTCGCCCGCGTCGTGTACACGATCTACTACGCCGACATCGGAGCGCTGGCCGAACGGCGCGCGATGGATAGCTCCGGTGACGGGCAGCTCGACGACGGCGAACAGCAGCGCTATGGCGACCGGCTCGCCGCGGAAGTCGTGAAGACCCTGAGGCTCGAGGTCGACGGCACGGTGGTCGACCTGGCCAAGGTGCTCACCGCGTCGGTCGGCATCGGCGTGCCGTCGGTCGCCGCGGGGTCGTTCTCGATCGATCTGGTTGCCAAGGTCCCGGTCGCCGAGGAGCGCGGTCACACCGTGTACTTCGATCACGCCTGGGAACCGCCGCGTCCCGGGGAGACCGAGCTGTTCATCCAGGTCGAGCCCGGACTCCGCGTCGTGGAGGCGCACGTGCAGCGTCACGGCACCGGGGTGGTCACGCGCATGAAGTGGGCGGGGTCGGCGGCGATCTCGGGCGACGATCGCTCGGTGCTCGTGACCTGGGTGAATGACGCGGCGGGCGATGGGGCGGGGGCGGGCGCGAGCCAAGGCGGCGGATCGGCGGCAGCGGGAGACAGCCTGTCCGGATCGCGGTCGGCCCGGAGTGTGCCGTGGTGGCTGGCGCTGTCCAGGCGGCCGGACCTGGGCGCGACCGCGGTGGGGCTCGCGTTCGTGATCGCGCTGCTGCTCGGCGCCATCGACTCGGCGGCGCCGGCGCGACTGGCGGCAATGGCGCGTGCGCGCGGCGCGGGAGATCCTCGCGACGCCAACGCGCGGCAACGTCTGGTGGTCGCGCCGGTGTGGGATGGCCTGGCGCGCTCGCTTGTTGTCGGGGTGCTCGCGTTGCCTTGTGGGCGGGCGGCCGAGTCGGCGTCCGAGGGTCGCTACGCCGAGGCCAGTCTCGCGGTCGCCGGCGCGATGACGCTGCTCGGGCTGGGCGCGCTGGCGCTCGCGTTTCGCAAGCAGCAGCGTCCGGCTCTCCGGCCGGGCGACGATGCGCTTCGCACCGCGGTCCGGTCGCCCGCGATCTGGGCGGCGCTCTTGCTGGTCGCGTACTTCGCGCGCGCGTCGCTCTCGATCCTGTTCGTCGCGCTGTTCGCGGCCGGCAACCTGCTGGCGTCCGCGCTGCTGTCGGCCGCCGCGCTGAAGCAAGGGATCCGCGGTGATGACGCGAGGCTCGCGCGCTCCGCGCTGATCGCGACCGGCGCAGCCATCGCGACGTTCGGTCTCGGACTGCTCGCGCTCGCCGCTCGCGCCGCGTGAGCGGCACGAGCGAGCGAGGAGTCTGCAGCGCGAGGGGGTCGGGGAGTGGAGACGGGTTAGCGGAGGACGAACGGGTAGCTGACCGACATCGCGGGCCCGGAGAACTTGTCGAACTTCGCCTTCTTGACGGCGGCTTCGACGCAGTTGCCGGTCGGCGTGCCGGCGAAGGTGCCGGTCGCGCTGGCGCTCGAGACGCTGCCCGAGGGCGAGATGCCGATCTTCACGGTCACCGTGCCGGGCACGTTGTACTTGCTGTGACACGCCACCGCCGCGCCCTTGATCTTGGCGATACCGGCCTGGATCTGCGGCTTCGACAGCTTCTCTTCGAGGCCACCTCCGCCGCCACCACCGGTGGTGTTTTCCTTCGGCTCCTTGGTCGCCGTCGAGCCGCCGCCCTTCTTCTTGCTGCACGCGGGCAGGTCGGGATTGATCATGCACTTGATCTCGAGGTCACCCGACGACTCCTTGCCGGTTTCCTTGGTAGTCGTCGTCTCCTTGGTCGTCGTCTCCTTGGTCGCGGTCTCCTTGGTGCCGGTTTCCTTGGTCTTGGTCCCCGACTCCTTGGTCTTGGTCCCCGACTCCTTGGTCTTGGTCCCCGGT
>DATLDS010000158.1:0-4795 GCA_035525735.1 Novosphingobium sp. | reverse complement strand
AACGTCGTCGGCAACCGGCTGATCCTGTCCTACCTGAGCAACGGCGCGACCCGCGCGGTGGTCACCGACTTGTCGGGGCATCCGCTCAGGGGGCTGGTGCTCAACGCCATCGGTACCGCGGGCGGGTTCGACGGGAAACCCGGCGATCCCGAGACTTTTTACTCGTTTTCGAGCTTCGCGCAGCCGACCGCAATCTATCGGCTCGATCTCGAGACCGGGCGCACGGCGCCGTTCGCGCGGCCGGCAGTGGGGTTCGACCCCAAGGACTATCTGGTCGAGCGCCGCCTGTTCACTTCGAAGGACGGAACTCGCGTGCCGATCTTCGTGGTCCGCGCCAAGGCGGTCGCGGCGCAGGGCCGGCCGGTCCCGACGCTGCTTTACGGCTACGGCGGGTTCGACGTGATGCAGGTCCCCGGTTTTTCGGCGACGCGAATGGCATGGCTGCAATCGGGCGGGGCGTTCGCGCTCGCCAACTTGCGCGGCGGCGGCGAGTTCGGCGACGAATGGCACGACGGCGGGCGGCTCGCCAACAAGCAGAACGTGTTCGATGATTTCATCGCCGCGGCCGAGTTCCTGATCGCGGCCGGGATCGCGCCGCACGACGGGCTGGCGATCCAGGGCGGCTCGAACGGCGGATTACTGGTCGGCGCGGTGGTCAACCAGCGGCCCGACTTGTTCGCCGCGGCCAACCCCGACGTCGGGGTGATGGACATGCTGCGCTTCGACCGCTTCACCGCCGGGCGCTATTGGGTCGGCGACTATGGCCGTCCCGACCGCGAGGCCGACTGGCGTGTGCTGCGCGCCTATTCGCCGTATCACAACATCGGCCCCAAAGCCGGTCACGGCGCTTATCCGGCGATCCTCGTCACCACCGCCGACAGCGACGATCGCGTGGTCCCGGGGCACAGCTTCAAATACGCCGCGGCGCTGCAATCGGCCGATCTCGGCGCCAAGCCGCACCTCATCCGGATCGAGACCCGCGCCGGCCACGGCTCGGGCAAGCCGACCGACAAGGTGATTGAGAGCGGCGCCGACGTCCTCGCGTTCCTCGCCTACTGGAGCGGGTTGCAGCTCGAGCGTTAACTTTCAAAGGCGTTTTCCTGAACGCCCGCTGTCGGGGCAATTCAGCTTGGTCTCACCGCCGATTCGCTAGACCCGGCAACGACCGGGAAAGCCTCCCGATCGTTTGACGAGGAACACGAACATGAAGACCTTGACCAAAGCCCTGCTCGGGACCGGCGCCGCGGCTGCGGCGATGGTCTCGGCCGTCCAGCCCGCCGTGGCGCGCGATCGCGGCGGCATCGACGTCGGCGACATCATCGCGGGCGCGGTCATCCTCGGCGGGATTGCCGCGGTGACAGGATCAATCGGCAACGACAACGATCGTTACGGCACCTATGGCTCGCCTTACGATTACAACGACCGCTACGGCGACCGCTACGACAACAGTCGCTACGGCTACACCAGCGGTAACCCGCGCCAGGCGGTCGAAAGCTGCGTCCGTGCCGCCGAGCAGAGCGCGAGCCGCTACAGCTACGGCCGCGCCGACGTCACCGACGTGCGCGACATCGACCGCAACAGCCGTGGCTACACGGTGCGCGGGCGGATCGCGGTGAACAGCCAGGGCCGCGGCTATCGCAACGGCGATCCGCGCTACGGCCGCGGCTGGGGCAACGACTATCGCGGCTGGAACGACAACCTGCGCGGCTACGACGCGGGCAGCTTCAAGTGCCGGGTCGAGTACGGCCGGGTGGTCGACCTCGACTTCAGCGGCATCCGCGGGCTCTAAGCTCTTCGGATAACGCACAAGGACAACGGCTGGGCGGTTCAGGCATCGGAAAGCCTGGGCCGCCTAGCCTTTTTTCGTGGCGGTCCGGGTTCGAACCGCTTCGGCTCCGGGAGGCCGCGCATGACCGCTAAGCTCACATCCACCGCTCGTTTTGCCGCCGCGCTCGCCTGCGCGACGATGATCGCCTCGCCCGTGCTCGCCGCGGCGCCCAAGCCGAAGACCGTGCCGATCACCATTCCCTTGAGCGCGAAGCCCGGGCCCGCGGCCTGGACCCCGGCCGACGAGAGCTACGCCGATCACCGCCGCTATCGGCGCTACCGCCATCACGACGGGGTCGATGGCGGCGACGTGCTCGGCGGCCTGCTCATCCTCGGCGGGATAGCCGCGGTCGCGGGCGCGATCCACAAGGACAAGCAGGAGCGTCGCGAGCGCACGCAGGGCGGAGATTATCCCTATCCCGACCGGCCTTACGACTATCGCCAAGGCGAGCGCGCCTATGACGAGCGCGGCTCGTCGCGCGAGCTCGACCGCGCGGTCGAAGCTTGTTCGGCCGAAGCGAGCCGGGCCGGGCAGGTCGACCGGATCTTCGACGTCGACAAGATCGACGGCGAATGGCGCGTGCGCGGCGACTATCGGGGCGGGCGCGAGTTCACCTGCACGGTCGATTCGAACGGCCGCGCCTATATCGGCACCGGCGATCACGCGCAGAACGACGCGTGGGACGCGCCCGGCGATGACGGCCCGCGCCCCGAGCTCGATGACGGTTCGGACGACCGCTATGGCGCGAGCCAGGCGCCCGACTTCGAGGACACGCGCGGGCGCTAGGACGTCCGATAGCCGGGCAGCGCCAGGCCCCAGGCCAACGCCGCGCCGCGCAACGCGAACCCGGCGACGATCGCCACGCCCCACACCAGCGGCTCGGGCAGGCCCGCGCGCAAGCCACCCGCGCATAGCGCCGCCGACAGCGCGGCGGCGGTGACGTAAAGCTCGGGTCGCAGCAGGATCGAGGGGACGCCGGCGAGCACGTCGCGGATGATCCCGCCGACGCAGCCGGTGATCACCCCCATCAGCACCGCGGGCACCGGCGGCACGCCATAGCCGAGCGCCTTGGCGGTGCCGAGCACGGCGTAAGCCGCGAGCCCCGCCGCGTCGGCCCACTCGAGCAATGCGCCCTCCCACCATGCTCGGGGCGTCACCCACACCAGCAGCGCGACGCCGAGGCACACCGGTGCGACCCACGGATCGCGCACCCAGAACACCGGCGCGCCGATCAGCAGGTCGCGCACCGATCCGCCGCCGACCCCGGTGACCAGCGCTAGGAACGCGAGCGTGACGATCGTGTTGCGCTGGCGCGCGGCCAGCAACGCGCCCGACAGCGCGAACACCGCGATCCCCGCGAGATCGAGCGCCGCTGGCAGAACGGGCAGCGTCGCCTCCACGCTACCCCAGGGTCCTGCGCGGTCGGCTGTAGCGCCGGATCATCAAGACGCAGCCGAGTAGCGAGCCGATGCTGGCCAGCGCGGTGAACAGGATCAGGATCGGATGGTGGGTGTCCTCGCGGGTCTGCAAGTCCATGATGTGCAGCCCCCACATGGCATCGTAGAAGCGCCAGAAGTCGGTGCGCACGGCCAAGAGCTCGCCCGTGTCGGCATCGACATAGAAGCGAGCGCCATCGTCGAATCGCACCCCCCATGCCGGTCGGGGCTGGCGCAAGTCCGCGGGTGGGTCGGTCGTGGGGGACAGCGATGCCGACACAATCTTCGCGGGCCGCCGGCGATAAGCCAGCGCCGCCGCAGCGGCCTGCCGCCGGGTGAGGGCAGGAAGCTTGCGCCCGTCGCGCGGATTGGCCGCGTAACGGCTCTCCCCGGAGGCGACGATCCAACGGGGGCCCAACCCGGTCTGCTTGAGGGTGAGCGACTCGGCGCCGCCGCGGATCACGGGCGGGAACACCGTCGTCGCGGGAAGCGCCGGGAGCTCGGCCCGCAGATCGGTTCCGCGCACTTCGTCGATTGGGCGTGCGACCATCACCACCCCGGTAACCGTCCACAGGACAAGCGGCACGCCGATCAGCCAGCCGAGCCACGCGTGCCAGCGCAACAATTGGCGCCACCGCAACCTCATCCGAGCAACGCGCCGATCGCCGTCGCCGCGGCGATGCAATCGGGATCGCGATAACGATCGCCGATGACCTGCATCCCCACCGGCAAATGGCCCGCGCTGCCCACGGGAAGCGCGGTCGCGGGCAGGCCCGGAAAGGTCGCCAGCCCCGCGTAGGCGAGCACCGCGTTGGCCGCGGGCGCCTCGGCGCCGTTGACCGTCAGCGTCCGCTCCATGAGCGGCCGCTCATCGTGCGCGAACGCGGGAACCGCGGCGATCGGCGCCAGGACGAAGTCGTAGTCCTCGAACAGCGCCGCCCAAGCGCGCTGGTTGCGCGCCTGCGCGTCGCACAGCTCGAACCAGCGCGCGGCGCTGGCGACCTGCCCGTCGGGCCCGGGCGCGCCCTTGACCATCGCGATCTGGAGCATCGGCATGTACGCCGCATGCTGCTCCATGAGGTCGGGCAGCCACCCGCTGCGCCGATCGACCGTCGCCCCCGCCGCCTCGAGCGCGTCGACCGCGGCGGCGATCGCCGTCTTGACCGCGTCGTCGGCGGGGCACAGCGGGTGCTCCTCGAGGTGGAGGAAGCGGCACTCGGCCAGCGGATTGCCGCGCTGCGCCAGCGGATGATCGAGCGTAACCTCGAGCAGCAGCGCCAGATCCTCGCCGCTGCGCGCGAGCGGCCCGACCACGCCGAGCGCGATATCGTGCCCGTCGCTGCCGGGCGGCTCCTGACCCGCCGAGCTGACCACGCCCCATGTCGTCTTGTGCCCCCAGACGCCCGAGAAGTGCGAGGGCACGCGGATCGAGCCGCCGATGTCGCTGCCGTACTCGGCCGGGACCATGCCGAGCGCCAACGCCGCCGCCGATCCGCCCGACGATCCGCCGGGCGAGCGCGCGGCGTCGTGC
>DATLDS010000038.1:0-5978 GCA_035525735.1 Novosphingobium sp. | reverse complement strand
CAGCCAGGAGCGCGGCGCGGTGGTGATCGAGCCGCTCGCCGACGTGCTCGCGCGCAAGGGAGGGACGGTCACCGCGCGGCGGCGGGTGCCGTGACGCATTCGGTGTTCATCGACGGCGCCGCCGGGACCACCGGGCTGGAGATCGCCGACCGGCTCGCGGCGCGGTCGGAATATGCGCTGGTCGTGCTCGACGAGGCGCGCCGCAAGGACGCGGTCGCACGGCGCGATGCGTTCCATTCCGCCGACTTCGCGATCCTGTGCCTGCCCGACGACGCCGCGCGCGAGGCGGTCAGGCTGGCCGCGAACGCGCCGGTGCGGATCATCGACGCCTCGAGCGCGCACCGCGTCGCACGCGGCTGGACGTACGGCTTTCCCGAGTGGGTCGGGCGCGAGGCGGTGGCGAACGCGAGCCGGGTGTCGAACCCCGGCTGCTATCCGACCGGGTTCCTCGCGCTGGTCGCGCCGCTGGTCCGCGCCGGGCTGCTGCCCGCCGACTGGCCGTACACGGTCAATGCGGTGTCGGGCTATTCGGGCGGGGGCAAGGCGCTGATCGCGCGGTTCGATGGCGATCCCGACATCGCCTGGCGCGGCTACGGACTCGATCTTGCGCACAAGCACGTGCCCGAGATGCAGGCCCACGCCGGGCTGACGCACCCGCCGCTGTTTACGCCCGCGGTGATCCCGGCGCACCGCGGGATGGTGGTCGAGGTCCCGCTGCCTCTAGGCGCGATGCCCGGCGCGGCGAGCCCCCAGGCGATGCACGAGGCGCTGAGCGAGTTCTATTCGGGATCGCCGATCGTCAGCGTCGGCGAAGCGCCCGCCGGCGGCGAGATCCTGTTGCGCGCCTCGGGCGCGCCGAGCGACCGCCTCGAGCTTCACGTGTTGGCCAGCGCCGATGGCAACCAGGCGCGGCTGGTCGCGCTGCTCGACAACCTCGGCAAGGGCGCCAGCGGCGCGGCGGTGCAGAGCCTTAACCTGATGGCGGGCGTCGACGAGACCGCCGGCCTGCGGCTCTAGTCCTCGGGCGCGATCTGCACCTTCAGCCCGGCGAGCGCTTCGCGCATCTGAATCTGGCACGACAGGCGCGAGAACTCGGTGCGGTGGTCCGAACTGTCGAGCAGGTCGTTCTCGTCCTCGCTCATCGGCTCGAGCCGGCCAAGATGCTCGGGATCGACGTGGACGTGGCACGTCGCGCAGCTGCAGCAGCCGCCGCACAGCGCAAGCAGCTCGTCGAAGCCGTTGTCGCGGATCGCTTCCATCACCGACAGGCCGGTCTCGGCCTCGACTTCGGCGACGTCGCCCGCGCGATTGACCACCACCAGCTTCGGCATGCCCGGCTTACCCCGTTCGTTCGGTGCCCTATCGGCGCCCGCGCCGGGCTGCTAGTCACTCGCGGCAAGCTTGGCAAGGACACGGGAAGACCATGGGGCTCAGTGCCGAAGCGATCCGCGAGGGGCTCGACCACGCCGCCCGGACCGAGCCGGCGTTCGCCGCCGCGCTCGCCCGCGCCGGCTATCCCGAGGCGCGAATCCGCGCGACCGGCTACCGCACGCTGCTGCGCACGATCGTCGGTCAACAGGTCAGCGTCGCCGCCGCGGCGTCGGTATGGAACAAGCTCGAGGCGCTGCTCGGCGACGACATGCCGCCCGAACGGCTGCTCGCCGCCTCGTTCGACGACTTGCGCGCGTGCGGCCTGTCGCGCCAGAAGCAGGGTTATGCGCGCAGCTTGTGCGAGCTGGTGGTCAACGGCGAGCTCGACCTGGACGACCTCCCGGCCGACGACGAGGAAGCGATTGTCCAGCTCACCCGGATCAAGGGCATCGGCCGCTGGTCGGCCGAGATCTACCTGCTGTTCGCCGAAGGCCGCCCCGACATCTGGCCCGCGGGCGACCTCGCGGTCCAGGCGGGCCTTGGCAAGCTGCTCGGCCACGAGGCGCGGCCTGACGAGAAGGCGGCGCGCGCGCTCGCCGAAGCCTGGCGTCCGCACCGCGGCGCGGTCGCGATCTTCACCTGGCATTGTTACAACAACCCGGCGCTTTGAGGGGCGGACGCATGAGCGAACGCAAGTCGATCTTCATCACCGGCGGCGCCTCGGGCATCGGCCGCGCGGCCGCCGAGCATTTCGCCGCGAAGGGCTGGTTCGTCGGGCTCGCCGACATCGACGAGAGGGGATTGGCGCAGACCGCCGCGCTGCTGCCAGCCGGGGCCTCGTCGCAGCATACGCTCGACGTTCGGAACCGCGCCGCGTGGGACGAGGCGCTGGCCGCGTTCGCCAGGGCTTCGGGCGGACGGATCGACGTGGTGTTCAACAACGCCGGGATTCCGATCGGCGGGCAGGTGACCGAGCTCGCCGTCGACGAGATCGAGTGCGTGCTCGACATCAACCTCAAGGGCGTGATCTTCGGCGCGGCGGCGGCGCATCCGTGGCTCAAGGCGAGCGCGCCGGGATCGTGCCTGCTCAACACCGCGAGCGCCGCCGGGCTTTACGGCACGCCCGGCGCGTCGGTCTATTCGGCGACCAAGTTCGGGGTGCGCGCGCTGACCGAATCGCTCGACGGCGAATGGGCCGGCGACGGGATCGCGGTGCGCGACCTGATGCCCGGATTCATCGACACGCCTTTGCTCGACCACGCCCCCAATCGGGCATCGAACGAGGCGATCCGCGGCCGCGTGCGCGAGGCCGGGCTGGAGATCTCGCCCGCCAGCGCGGTGGCCGAGGCGGCGTGGGCGGCGGTCCACGGCGACCGGCTCCACACGCTCGTCGGCAAGACCGCCAAGCAGCTCGGCTTCGCCGCGCGCTGGCTGCCCGGGCGGCTGCGCAAGCAGACCCGCAGCTCGGCGCGCGCGCTAGGCGGCTAGAACAGGTGCCGGGCTACGACCCACACGGTCAGCCCGCCGAGCGCACAATTGGCGAGGAACACCGCGCCCGAAGCCATGTCCTTGGCCGCGCCGACGTCGCGGTGCTGCTCGGGGTGGAGCCGGTCGGCGAGCGCCTCGAGCGCGCCGTTGACCAGCTCCATGCCCAGCGCGACCGCGAGCGCCAACCCGACCAAGGCCCATTCGACGTCGCGCGCGCCGACGAGCGCCAGCAGGACCAGCGCGACCGCGCCCGCCACCACGAGATCGCGAAAGCTGCGCTCGCGCCGCCACGCCTCGCGCAGCCCCGCCAGGCTGAATTGCGCGCGCCCCCAGAGCGACCGTCCTTTCACGCGAGCAACGCGTCGATCGCCTCGGCCATCGCCACGTCGCGCTGGCTCAGCCCGCCGGCGTCGTGCGTGGTCAGCGTGATCGCCACGCGGTTGTAGACGTTCGACCACTCGGGGTGATGATCGGCCTGCTCGGCGAGCAGCGCGACCCGGGTCATGAAGCCGAACGCTTGGCTGAAGTCGGCGAAGCGCAGCTCCCGCTCGATCGCCAGACCGTCTTCGCGCAGCGTCCAGCCGGAAAGGCGCGCGAGCGCGGCAGCGCGTTGGGCATCGGTCAGGCGGGCGACGGCCATCGGGGCGCTCTCCGGGGCGGTTGGCAGTTTCGCGGCTTTCACCTATCCCCCCGCACGATGCAAGGCGTTGAACATTCCGGCCGCCTCGCCGCGACCGACCTTGCCTGCCGGCGCGGTGACCGGGTGCTGTTCGCGGGCGTGTCGTTCGCGCTCGCGCAAGGCGAAGCGCTGCATCTCACCGGCCCGAACGGCGTCGGCAAGTCGAGCCTGATCCGCATCCTCGCCGGGCTGCTGCGCCCGTTCGCGGGGAGCGTGGCGCGCGACGGCGCGATGTCGCTCGCCGACGAACGCGCGGCGCTCGATGCCGATCTGCCGCTCGGCCGCGCGCTCGATTTCTGGACGCGGTTCGACCGCGCAGCGGGCAAGCCGGTCGAGGCGCTGGGCCTCGCCGACTTGCTCGACGTGCCGGTGCGCTTCCTGTCGACCGGGCAGTTGAAGCGCGCGGCGCTGGCGCGGATGTTCGCCATCGATGCGCCGATCCGGTTGCTCGACGAGCCGCTCAACGGGCTCGACGCGAGCGCCGCGGGAATCGTCGAGGCGCTCGTCGCCGAGCATTGCGGCGCGGGTGGGATCGCGGTGATCGCCTCGCACCAGCCGTTCGCGTTCGCCGGGCTGCGGCGGCTCGAGCTGACCGAATTCGCGCCCGAGCCGCGCGCCGCGTGACCAGCCGTTTCGCGCTCCTGCTGCGCCGCGATGTCGCGCAGCTCATGCGCGGCTCGCAGGGCCGCGGCGGAGCGATGCTCCCGCTGCTGTTCTTCGTCGCGGTGGGGATGCTGTTCCCGTTCGCGGTCGGACCCGACGCGCGGCTTCTGGCGCGCACCGGCGCGGGGGTGATCTGGGTCGCCGCGCTGCTCGCCGCGATTCTCCCGGTCGACCGGCTGATCGAGCCCGACATCGAGGCCGGCTTCTTCGACCAGTGGGCGCTGCGCGGGATCGCCGAGGAAGCGGTGCTGGCGTCGCGCATCGCCGCGCACTGGCTGAGCTTCGGCCCGCCGCTGATGGCGGCGACGCTGCCCGCCGCGGCGTTGCTCGGACTCGACGCGGCGCAGTTGCGCGCGGTCGAACTCGGGCTGCTCGCCGGGACTCCCGGGCTCGCCGCGATCGGGGTGACGATCGCCGCGCTGACCGCGGGCTTGCGCGGCGGCGCGGCTTTGGGGGGCCTTCTGGTGATCCCGCTGGCGGTGCCGCTGCTGATCTTCGGCGCGGGCTCGCTCCAGCCGGGGGGCGAAGGGGGACTCGCGCTGCTCGCCGCCGCCAGCCTCGCCGCGCTCGCGATCGCGCCGTTCGCGGGTGGCGCGGCGGTGCGGGCGCTAAGAGAATAACGGGCGCCAATGAAACCTTATCTTGATTGCGCCGGTGCCGGCCGCTGCCTAGGTCTCATGGCATGACAGCCCCGGCCGCCGTTGCGCAGACCTTGGACCTGATCGGCAATACCCCGCTGGTGCGCCTCGCCGGGCCCAGCGCCGAAGCGGGCTGCGAGATCTTCGGCAAGTGCGAGTTCGCCAACCCGGGCGCCTCGGTCAAGGATCGCGCCGCGCTGTGGATCGTGCGCGACGCGGAAGAGCGCGGCGCGCTAGAGCCCGGCGGGACGATCGTCGAGGGTACCGCGGGCAACACCGGGATCGGCCTCGCGCTCGTCGCCAACGCCTTGGGCTACCGCACCGTCATCGTCATGCCCGAGACGCAGAGCCGCGAGAAGATGGACACGCTGCGCGCGCTGGGCGCCGAGCTCGTGCTCGTCCCCGCCGCGCCGTTCTCCAATCCCGGCCACTTCGTCCACACCTCGCGGCGGATCGCGGAGGAAACGCCGGGCGCGGTCTGGGCCAACCAGTTCGACAACATCGCCAACCGCCGCGCGCATATCGAGACCACCGCGCCCGAGATCTGGGCGCAGATGGACGAGCGGATCGACGGGTTCACCTGCTCGGTCGGGACCGGCGGCACGCTCGCCGGGGTCGGGCTCGGGCTCAAGGCGCGCGACGAGGGCGTGACGATCGCGCTGACCGACCCGCACGGCGCCGCGCTCTATTCGTACTACGCCTGCGGCGAGCTCAAGAGCGAAGGCAGCTCGGTCGCCGAGGGGATCGGCCAGGGTCGGGTCACCGCCAATCTCGACGGCGCGCCGATCGACACGCAGTTCCGCGTCTCGGATGAGGAAGGGCTGGCCTGGGTCGGACGCTTGCTCGACGAGGAAGGGCTGTGCCTCGGGCTGTCGTCGGGGATCAACGTCGCCGGCGCGGTCGCGCTCGGAAGGCAGCTCGGACCCGGGAAGCGGATCGCGACGATCCTGTGCGACACCGGCTTTCGCTATCTTTCCTCGCTCTACAACGCCGAATGGCTGCGCGCGAAAGGGCTGCCGGTGTTCCCCTGGCTCGAGGATTGAGCTAGGCTCGGGCGATGGCCTCCACCGCCCCCGAACCGGCGCGCGCCGCGCCGATCGCCGCTCCGCTCCATTTCCTCCCGCCGACGCCGCGTGAAT
>DATLDS010000216.1:0-34591 GCA_035525735.1 Novosphingobium sp. | reverse complement strand
GCCGGTGCTCGGGGTGATCGACCAGCCGATCGCTCGCGAGCGCTGGCTGGGCGCGGCGGGGCGGCCGACCACGCTCAACGGCGCCGAGGTCCGCACCCGCGCCTGCCCGGCGCTGTCCGAGGCGGCGCTGGCGACCACCGGGCCGCACTATTTCGACGATCACGACGGCGGGCACTTCATGGCGCTCGCGGCGCGGACCGATCACAAGCGGATGGTGATGGGGGGCGATTGCTACAACTATGCGATGCTCGCCTCGGGCCATCTCGACCTCGTTTGCGAAGCGGATCTCAAGCTCCACGACCGGGCCGCGCTGGTCCCGGTGATCGAAGGCGCGGGCGGGCTGGTCTGCGACTGGCGCGGTGAGCCGCTGGGACCCGATGCCACCGGTCACATTCTCGCGCTGGGCGATCCGGCGCGGCTCGAGGACGCGGTCGAGGCGCTCGCCTGCGCGCACTGAGCGCTATCGCGCCCGGCACGCTTCTGGTAACTTGCGCCCGCTTCAGACCAAGGAGCTGGCCATGCCCCATGCTGTGCGCCTCGCGGCCGCCGCCGCGCTTGTTTCGCTGCTGATCCCGTTCACCGTCCACGCCGCCGGAGGCGGGGGCGGAGGCGGGGGCTCGATGCCGAGCGACAGCGCGCCGAGCTACGATCCGGTGGCCGAATACCAGAAAGGCATCGCCGCGCTCCAGGCGTCGAAATTCGGCGAGGCCAAGCGCGCGTTCGACCGCGTCCTCTCGGTCGCGCCGCGCGACGCCAACACGGCTTACATGGCCGGGCTCGCCAGCGACGGCTTGGAGAAGCCAAAAGACGCCAAGAAGTATTACGAAAAGGCGCTCAAGAACGACAAGGCACACGTCGACGCGCGCCGCGCGCTGGCGCTCGCGCTGGTCAAGCTGGGCGAGCGCGACGCCGCGCAGGCCGAGCTCGACGCGCTCAAGGCCGCGGCGACGGCTTGCGCGACGGCGTGCCCCGATGCCGCGCGAATCGACGCCGCGGTGCTCGCGGTGAGCGCCGCGCTCGCCGGCCAGCAAGCCGCGCGCGCGCCGCTGCCGGCCGCGGGCGGCCGGGCCGGCGACCTCGTCTATGGCGAGGCGGTCGCGCTGATCAACTTGCGCCGTTACGACGCCGCGCTCGCCTCGCTGTATCGCGCGGGCGAAAGCTTCGGCCCGCACCCCGACGTGCTGACCTATCTCGGCTTCACCAACCGCAAGCTCGGCCGTCCCGAGCGCGCGGCGGACTACTACCGCCAGGCACTCGCCATCGCGCCCGATCATCGCGGCGCGCTGGAGTATTTCGGCGAGCTCAAGGTCGAGCGCGGCGATCTCGCCGGCGCGCGCGCCAACCTCGCGCGGCTCGAGAAAGTCTGCCGGTTCGGCTGCTACGAGGCCGAGGAGCTGCGCCGGTGGATCGACAGCGGGCCGCCCGCCGCCTCCTGACCGCGGCGGCGCTGGCCTCGACGGCCGCGTGGTCCGCTGCGACGGACACGCCGCTCGCCGCGCTGCGCTGGACCGAACCGACGCTGGCGCTGGACGCGCTCACCCGCGCACCGCCCGAATGCCTCTCAGCGGTTGCCGTCAAGGCCGAGCGCGCGCGCGTCGAGGTCGGTCGCGCCGCGTTCCGCGCGCCCGCGCTGCTCGGCGGCCAGGCGGCGCGGCTCGGGCTGTCGTGCGAGAGCTGCCACGTCAACGGGCGCGGCAATCGTGCGTTCCGCTTTCCCGGACTGTCGGGCGCGCCCGGCACCGCCGACGTCACCGCCCCGCTGATGAGCGCGCACCGCGGCGACGAGGTGTTCGATCCCAAGCCGATCCCCGACCTCGCGCGGCCCGCCAAGGTCAGCCGCGCGACGGGCGACCCGGCGCTGGCGAAATTCATCCGTGGGCTGATCGTCGAGGAGTTCGACGGGCGCGAGCCGCCGCCCGCGGTGCTCGACGGGCTGGTCGCCTACGTCCGCGCGATCGACGCGCGCGTTTGCCCGACGAGCGGCGATGCACCGCTCGGCTCGGAGTTCGCGATCGACGCGGCGATCCGCGGAGTAGCGGCGGCGCGCGAGCGTCAAGCCTCGGGCGACCGCGAAAGCGCGCGGCTGATGCTCGCGAGCGCGCGCTCGGCACTGGGCCGCCTCGGCGAGCGCTATCCGGCCCTGCCCGCGTCGCGCTCGCGATTGCTCGCCGCCGACGACGAGCTTCTCAGCCTTCAGCGCGCCATTGGCTCGGGCGGACCCAAGCTCGACGAGCACTTTCGCCGCTGGCTCGCCCGCGCCGACCGTTGGCGCGTGCCGCTGCTACGCGACGCCTCGCGCTCGCTTTACGACCCGAAGCGCCTCGCCGCCGCGCTGGGGGAGTGCGGCGCTACTTGCGCGACGGCGAGCCGATCGACCAGGTGAAGCCGAACGGGTCGTCGACCTGGCCGTAGCGGTCGCCCCAGAACTGATCGTCGAGCGGGAAGCGCACGCTCGCCCCGGCCCCGGTCGCGCGGTTCCACCATTTGTCGGCATCGTCGACCTGGAGGTGGAGCGTGACCCCGGCGGGCGCGGGCGCGTCGCCGCCGCCGCGCATCTCGGGAAAGTCGTCGTTGAGCATCAGCGCGGCGCCGTTGAGATTGAGGTGCGCGTGCATCACGCGCTTGCCGTCCTCGGCCATGTGCCGGCCGATCTCCTTCGCGCCGAACGCGCGCGCGTAGAAGTCGATCGCTTCGCCCGCCTTGCCGTCGCGGATGGTGAGGTGCGGCGCGAGACCGCCCGCCGGGCCTTGCTCGTTCGGGTCCATGACCATGCCTTTCGAGTCGTTGCGCCCTCCGCTCTACCACGCGCTTGCGTTTTGTGCCTCCCGCCGCTAAGCGCCCCCCCTTCAATCGACACGGAATCGATGACCTGCCTGGCTATCTAGGGCTGCCAGGGCCGGTCTGCGTGTCCCCGAACAGGAGACGAAAATGCCCAAGCTCAAGACCAAGAGCGGCGTCAAGAAACGCTTCAAGCTCACCGCCACCGGCAAGATCAAGCACGGCGCGGTCGGCAAGCGCCACCGCCTGATCAGCCACAACGCCAAGTACATCCGCCAGCACCGCGGCACTTCCGTGATCTCCGACGCCGATGCGAAGGTGATCAAGAAGTGGGCACCGTACGGTTTGAACTGAGCGATTTCGAGCCGGACAACGTCCGGCGACTCGGAAATCGCGATCAGAAATTCGGAGTACTGAAACATGGCACGTGTCAAAAGAGGCGTAACCACCCGCGCCAAGCACAAGAATATTCTCGAGCAGGCCAAGGGCTATCGCGGCCGCCGCAAGAACACGATTCGCGTCGCCCGCCAGGCGGTCGAGAAGGCCGGGCAATACGCCTACCGCGACCGAAAGGTGAAGAAGCGCTCGTTCCGCGCATTGTGGATCCAGCGGATCAACGCCGCGGTCCGCGCCGAGGGGCTGACGTATTCGCAGTTCATCCACGGCGCCAAGCTCGCCGGGATCACGCTCGACCGCAAGATCATGGCCGACCTGGCGATGAACGAAGGGGGCGTGTTCGCGCACATCATCGCGCAAGCCAAGAGCGCGCTGCCCGCCGCCTGAGGCGAGCCCAGCGAAGACACGAAAGGGCGTCGGCGCGGCCGGCGCCCTTTTTCGTTGCGCCGACGGTCGAGGTGCTCGCGCCGCTTTACCTGGCGGCGCGGTTGCGCTTAATTGCGCAGCCGGGACGACCAAAAACATAGGGGCGCGCGCAGTGAGCGACGGTTGCACCGTCAACGTGCGGTTTCATCCGCCCCCGGCGACGCTCGCGCGCTATTTCACCAGTTTCTACGAGACCGAGGTGATCGTCGAAGATGGCGGCCGGGTGACCGACTGGCTCCATCCCGAATGGGCCGGGTTGCGGTTCATCGCCGGAGACATCCCCGACGCCGAGCTGCCGGGCAAGCCGCCGGTCTCGCACGCCAGTTTCATCGCGCACGGGCCGACCAGCACGTGCATCCGCTTCACCGCCGGCTCGGTGCGGATGTGGGGCGTGGGGCTGTTGCCGCTGGGCTGGGCCAAGTTCGTCGGCGCGCCCGCCGCGGGGCTCGCCGACGTGCTGATCGACGGCCACGATCATCCCGCCTTCGCCGATTTCGTCGGCCTCGCCGACGGGCTGTTCGGCGGACGCCGCGATTCCGCGGCCGAGCTCGCCCGGATCGAGGCGCATTTCCTCGCGCGCAAGCACCGCAAGCTGACCGACGAGGACCGGATCGTCGCGTGCCACGCCGCGCTGGTCGATGCCGACGTCGCGAACGTCGCCGAGATGGCGGAGCACGCTGGGATCGCGCCTTACACGCTCGAGCGCGTCTGCCGCCGCCACTTCGGCTTTCCCCCGCAACTGCTGCTGCGCCGCCAGCGCTTCATGCGCAGCCTTGCGCAGTTCATGCTCGACCCCTCGCTCAAGTGGATCGGCGCGCTCGACAGCCATTACCACGACCAGGCGCAGTTCGTCCGCGACTTCCACCGCTTCATGGGGATGAACCCGCGCGATTACGCCGCCAAGCCCCACCCCATCCTCGGCGCGGTGATGCGCGCTCGCCACGAGGCGGCGGGCGCGGCGGTTCAGGCGCTGCACCTGCCGACGCCGCGCCCGACCCTGCACTCTTCCACCTAAGAACTTGATAGCGGGGGCATTTCGCCCCTATGCGGTGACGGGAGATCGGGCGCCGGGGGGCGCGCCGCGCTTTCGGGGCAACGGACGGGTCGCGCGATGGCAGCCGAGAGCACGATCACGGTGCATTTCTTCCGGCCGTCCGCGCCGCTGCAAGCCTATTTCACCGCGTTCTACCTGACCGAGATCGAGACGCCGCCGGGCAGCCTGGTCGACGACTATCTCCATCCCGAATGGGCCGCGCTGCGCTTCACCCAGGGGACGCCGCCGGTGGCCAGTGTCGGGCCCGGGCCGCTGGTCCCGCAATGGCCGTTCGTCGCCAACGGGCCGACCAGCAAGACGATCCACTTCGGGGTCGAGACCTCGCGGATTTGGGGGATCGGACTGCAACCGGCGGGATGGGCCAAGTTCGTCCCCGCGCCCGCGCACACGCTCGCCAACGTCACCGTCGACGGCACCGCGCATCCCGCCTTCGTCCACTTCGCGCCGCTGGCCGGGCGGATCTTCGACAGAGCGAGCGATCCCGCGGCCGAAGCCGCGCGGATCGACGCGCATCTGATGACGCTGATCGAGCTGCCGGTGCCGCACGAAGCTCAGATCGCCGCGTGCCACGCCGCGGTGCTCGACCCCGAGATCTCGACCGTCGCCGCGCTTCGCGACCGGCTCGATCTGCCGCTCCACTCGCTCGAGCGGCTGACCCGGCGCTACTTCGGGTTCTCGCCCCAGCTGCTGCTGCGGCGCCAGCGCTTCCTGCGCAGCCTCGCGCAATTCATGCTCGATCCGCAGCGCAATTGGTCGGGCGCGCTCGACGGGCAATATCACGACCAGGCCCAGTTCGTCCGCGACTTCCGCAACTTCATGGGGCTCAGCCCGCGCCAGTACGCGGCGCTGCCGCACCCCATCCTCAACCCGATCATGCGCCAGCGCATGACCGACGCCGGCGCGCTCGAGCCGATCGACCTGCCCACGGTGGCGCGCTACGCGGATTGAGCTAAAGGGCTGGCATGAGCGACCTGGAAACCCTCAGCGCAGATGCGCACGCGCGAATCGCGGCGGCGGCCGATCCCGCGGCGGTCGAGGCGCTGCGGGTCGAGTATCTCGGAAAGCAGGGCAGCGTCTCGGCGCTGCTCAAGACGCTCGGCGCGATGAGCCCCGAGCAGCGCCAGGCCGAGGGGCCGCGCATCCACGCCTTGCGCGAGGCGGTCACCGCCGCGCTTGGCGAGCGCAAGGCCGCGCTCGAAGGCGCCGCGCTCGAGGCGCGGCTCGCGGGCGAGACGATCGACCTCACGCTGCCCGCTCCCGAAGCGCCGCAAGGCCGCATCCACCCGGTCAGCCAAGTGATGGACGAGCTCGCCGAGATCTTCGCCGACTTGGGCTTCGCGGTCGCCACCGGACCCGAGATCGAGGACGACTGGCACAACTTCACCGCGCTCAACATGCCCGAGACGCATCCGGCGCGGGCGATGCACGACACGTTCTATTTCCCCAACCAGATGGCGACGGCGGAAGGCCGGCGGATGCTGCTGCGCACGCATACCTCGCCGGTGCAGATCCGCTCGATGATGGCGCAAGGCGCACCGGTGCGAATCATCGCCCCGGGGCGCGTCTATCGCAGCGACAGTGATGCGACTCACACCCCGATGTTCCACCAGATCGAAGGGCTGGTGATCGACAAGGGCATCCACCTCGGCCATCTCAAATGGACGCTCGAGACGTTCCTCAAGGCGTTCTTCGAGCGCGACGACATCGTCCTGCGGCTGCGCCCGAGCTACTTCCCGTTCACCGAGCCGTCGGTCGAGGCCGATGTCGGCTTCGAGGAAGTCGGCGGGCGTCGCGTGCTCGGCGGCGACGGCGACGCTCCCGGCCACGGCTGGATGGAGCTGCTCGGCAGCGGGATGGTCAACCCGCGGGTGCTCGAGTCCTGCGGGCTCGACCCGGCCGAGTGGCAGGGCTTCGCGTTCGGCGTCGGGGTCGATCGGCTGGCGATGCTCAAGTACGGGATGGACGACTTGCGCCAGTTCTTCGACGGCGACTTGCGCTGGCTCGAGCACTACGGCTTTTCCGCGTTCGACGTGCCGACGCTGTCCGCAGGGGTGGGGACGCGAGCATGAAATTCTCGCTGTCGTGGCTTCAGGACCACCTCGAAACCGACGCGAGCGCGGCCGAGATCGCGGCCAAGCTCAACGGACTCGGGCTCGAGGTCGAAGGCCTCGACAATCCGGCCGAGCGGTTCGCGGGGTTCACCGTCGCGCGCGTGCTCACCGCAGCGCCGCACCCGCAGGCCGACAAGCTGCAGGTTCTGACCGTCGACCAGGGCGACGGGGTTCCGCTCCAGGTCGTGTGCGGCGCGCCCAACGCGCGCGCGGGACTGGTCGGCGTGCTCGGCTCGCCCGGCGCGGTGGTTCCGGCGAGCGGGATGGAGCTGAAGAAGGCCGCGATCCGCGGGGTCGAATCGAACGGGATGATGTGCTCGGTGCGCGAGCTCGAGCTCGGCGACGAGCACGACGGAATCATCGAGCTGCCCGCCGACACACCGGTGGGGACGAGCTTCGCCGATTTCGCCAAGCTCGACGACCCGGTGTTCGACGTCGCGGTCACCCCCAACCGGCCCGATTGCATGGGCGTTCACGGGATCGCGCGCGATCTTGCGGCGGCGGGACTGGGAACGCTCAAGCCGAGCGGTGTCGATCCCGTCGCCGGCGCGTTTCCCTGCCCGGTCGAAATCCGCACCGATGATCCCGAGGGTTGCCCCGCGTTCTATGGCCGGACCATCCGCGGCGTGCGCAACGGCCCGAGCCCCGCGTGGCTCCAGGCGCGGCTCAAGAGCGCGGGGCAGCGGCCGATCTCGGCGCTGGTCGACCTCACCAACTACGTCATGCTCGCCTACGGCCGGCCCGCGCATGCGTACGACCTCGCCAGGCTTTCGGGCGTGGTGGTCGCGCGGCGCGCGCGCGACGGCGAAGGGGTGACCGCGCTAAACGGCAAGCACTACCTGCTCGACCACGAGATGACGGTGATCGCCGACGAGCGCGAGGTCCACGACATCGCCGGGATCATGGGCGGCGAGCACTCGGGGGTGAGCGAGGGCACCACCGACGTGCTGCTCGAAGTCGCCTATTTCGACCCCGCGCGGATCGCGCGGACGGGCCAGGCGCTCGCGCTGACCTCGGACGCGCGCGCTCGGTTCGAGCGCGGGGTCGATCCGGGCTTCCTCGATCCCGGACTCGAGCTGCTGACCCGGCTGATCGTCGAGATCTGCGGCGGCGAGACGTCCGAGGTCGTTCGTGCGGGAGCGCCCCCCGCGGCGGATAAAACCGTGCATTACGATCCCGCGCTGTGCGCGCGGCTGGGCGGGATAGCGGTGCCGCCGGCCAAGCAACAGGCGATTCTCGCCGGGCTCGGCTTCGACACGATCGCCGCGGGCGACGAGTGGGTGGTGAGCGTTCCCGGGTGGCGCCCCGACATCGACGGCGCGGCCGACCTGGTCGAGGAAGTCGTCCGGATTCACGGGCTGGATCGCGTCGAATCGACGCCGCTTTCGCGCACTGACGGCGTCGCGCGGCCGACCGCGACGCCGCTGCAAGCGTTCGAGCGGCGGGTGCGGCGCGCGGCTGCGGCGCGCGGGCTGGTCGAGGCGGTGACCTGGTCGTTCCTGCCCGAGCGCGAGGCCGCCGCATTCGGCGGCGGGGCGTGGAGCCTGGCCAACCCGATCAGCGAGGACAGGAAGGTGATGCGGCCGTCGCTGCTCCCCGGACTGCTCGCCGCGGCGCGGCGCAACCTCGATCGCGGCGCGGCCTCGGTGCGCTTGTTCGAGATCGGAAGACGGTATCTGGCCGACCACGAACCGCTCACGACCGGACTTGTGATGGCCGGCGACCGAACGTCGCGAGGCTGGAACAGCGGCAAGGCGGCGCCGTTCGACGCCTTCGACGCCAAGGCCGAGGCGCTCGCGTTGCTCGCCGAGGCGGGCGCGCCGGTGGCCAGCCTCCAGGTGACCGGAGAAGCGGGTGGCGAGTTCCATCCGGGCCAGTCGGCGACGCTGCGGCTCGGGCCCAAAACGGTGCTCGCGCGATTCGGGGTGATTCACCCGGGAATCGCGCGCGCGTTCGACATCGACGCGCCGCTCGTCGCCGCCGAGCTGTTTCTCGATGCGATTCCTTCGCGCAGGGGCGCGGCCGGTTTCGCGCGCGCGGCCTACACGCCGCCCCCGCTCCAGGCGGTGACGCGCGATTTCGCGTTCCTCGTGCCGCGCGAGCTGGCCGCGGGCGAGCTCGTCCGCGCGGTCAGGGGCGCGGACAAGGCCAACATCGTCGCGGCGCGGGTGTTCGACGTGTTCGAGGGCACGGGGGTGCCCGAGGGGTGCAAGTCGCTGGCGGTCGAGGTCACGCTCCAGCCCGGCGAGAAAAGCTATGGCGAAGGCGAGCTCAAGGCCATCGCCGAGCGGATCGTCGCCGCGGCGGCGAAGCTCGGCGCCGCGTTGAGAAGCTAGTCGAACGATCCTTCGCCGGGATCGATCTCCTCGCCGAACTCGCCGACGGGCGACTCGTCGGCATCGAGCTCGGCTGCCGCGCGGTCCATCTGCGCGGACATCTCGCCCATGCTGCTCATCATCGCGACGCCCATCGCCGGCATGATCGCCTCGTAACGGTAAGGACGCTTCTCGAGCGTCGCGGCGACCTGCTCTGCCAAGGCCGCGAGATAGAAAGTCCTGATCTGCGGATGGCTGTCGAGCCCGGCGCGGGTCCGCGCCGCGAGCTTGCCGTCTGGCGGCGCGGTGAGCGCCAGCGCGACCCGCGTGTGCCCGTCGTCGACCGGGGTCAGCGTCGCGGTGTAGCGCAGCACCTCGTCGCTTCCGACCCTCAGCTTCCACACCAGCGTGCCGTCGGACATCGCCATCGCCGGCGAGGCGCTCGGCATGGTTCCGTACACGCCCTCGGGCAGCTCGGTGGCGTGAAGCAGCAGCCGCGCCTCGCGCAGCGGCACGGCATAAGTCGGCGCGTCGGGCGCCTGGGCCCACACCACCGCCGCCGCGGCCACGCCGAAGCCGAGCATCGGGAGCGGCCACGAGGAGATCATCGGGCGCTCGCCGCCGGCGTTGCGATCGGCATCCTCATCGCACGTCCCCATCCCGTCCGAAACTCGGCACAGGATGGGGCGGGCGCTTCTAAATTCGGGTTAACCCCGGCGAACGCTCAGTACTTGAACGTCGCGGTGACGAAGATTTGGCGCGGCGCGCCGTAGAACGCGGTGAGCACGCCTTCCCTGCCGAGCGCGGGAATCAGCGTGCCGTTGGGTCGGCGCACGAGCACCCCGGTCGTCGGGTCGGCGCTCATGAAGTTGTAGCCGCTGGTCTTGTACTGCTTGTCGGTCAGGTTCTTGCCGTAGAGCCCCAGGCTCCAGCGATTGCCCGGCGCGCGATAGACCACCGATGCGTCGAGGATCGCATACCCCTCTTGGTCGATGAACGGGTTGGGGACCTCGAACTGGTAGGTCTTCGAGCGGTAGGCGATGGTCTGGGTGAGGTCGAGGTCGCCCGCGCCGATCGGCGTCGAGTACGTCGTCGACTGGCTGAAGGTCCACTTCGGCGTGTTCTGGACCTGACGGAAGTCGGCGACGTCGGTCGGCTTGCTGGCGATGTTGGTGATGTATTCGCGGAACTCGGCGTCGATGTAGCCGACCGCGGCATTGAACCGCAGCGTATCGCCGTCTCGCAGCATGTCCTCGCCGGCGCGGCCGTTGAGCTCGGCCTCGAAGCCGGTGAAGCGCGCCTTGCCCGCATTGGTGACCACGCCGCAGAACGAAGTGGTCGGCACGCCGCCCACCAGCACGGTGCAGGCCGAGGAGCCGGGGATCTGGACGTCGCTGTAGTCGGCGCGGAACGCCGCGAGCGCGACCAGCAGCCGGCGGTCGAGCAGCGAGCCCTTGTAGCCGACCTCGTAGCTGTCGACCTTCTCGGGCGCGAAGCTGAGGAACGCGGCGACTTCGGAATCCTCGCGGATGCCGTTGGCGTTGAGGTCGGGGGCGTTGGTGCCGACCCCGCGCGGGTCGAAACCGCCGCCCTTGAAACCCTGCGAATAGCTTGCGTAGATGTTGTGGTCGGGCGTCGGCTTGAAGCTGACCGAGGCGCGCGGGGTGAACTTGGTGAAGCTGCGCTTGCCCTTGAAGTTGGTGCTCGGCGCGCCGACCGGGATGCCCGCGCCGCCGAATTCGGGCGAACCGCCGCCGAGATAGCTTTGGCGCAGGATATTGGCGCGGCGCTCGTCCCAGGTGTAGCGGCCGCCCGCCGAAAGGCTGAGCTGGTCGGTGAGGTCGTACGTGAGGTCGGCGAAGCCGGCGAGCGTGTTGGTCCGCACGTCGGCGTTGGTGAACGCGGTGAAGCCGGCGAGCGTGGTGAACAGGCGCACGTCGAACGGGGTGACCGCCTTGGCGTCGAGGTAGTAGCCGCCGAGCAGCCCGTTGAAGCGCCCGGTGTCGACCAGCACTTGCAGCTCCTGGCTGACCTGGCGGTTCCGGTAACGGCCGGGCACGTCGACGTCGACGGTGGGCAGCGCGTCGAAGTCGATCGGGGTGCTCGAGCGGTCGCGGCGCCACGAGGTGATCGAGCGCAGCGTGACGATGTCGCTGGGATTGCCTTCCATGAACAGCGCGGCACCGTACGAGGTGACCTTCTGCTTGGGATCGGCGAGGCCGCCGCGGGTGTCGTAGACGTCGTCGAGCACCGGCGCGTTGGTGAACTGGCTGGGGATCAGCCGGTGGCCGCCGCGCGGGTTCGAGTTGTCGCGGGTGTAGTCGCCGGCGAGCCGGGCGAAGAAGTTGTCGGCGTGGACTTCGGCCGACACGCGGCCGCCCCACACGTCCTTGTCGTAGTTGTCCTCGCCGGTGGTCAGGTTCTTGCCGAAGCCGTCGCGGGTCAGCCGCGCGATCGATCCGCCGAAGCGCAGCGTGCCGTCGCCGACCGGCAGCCCGACGGTAAGCACGCCGTCGGCCTGATCGTATTCGCCGTAAGTCGCGCGCGCCGAGACCGTCGGCCGGTCGGCGAGGCGACGGGTGACGTACTTGACCGCGCCGCCGACGGTGTTGCGGCCGTACAGCGTGCCCTGCGGCCCGCGCAGCACCTCGATCCGCTCGACGTCGTAGATGTCGAGGACCGCGGCTTGCGGGCGGTTGAGGTAGACGTCGTCGAGGTAGATGCCGACGCCCTGCTCGAACCCGGCGACCGGATCCTGCTGGCCGACGCCGCGGATGAACGCGCTGAGCGTCGAGTTGGTCGCGCGGCTCGGCTCAAGCGTGACGTTGGGGGCGAAATTGGCGACCTCGGTGATGTCGATCGCGCCCGCGCGCTCAAGCTGCTCGCCGCCGATTGCGGTGATCGCGATCGGCACGTCGATCAATGATTCTTCGCGGCGACGCGCGGTGACGATGATCTCGCCGCCGGTCGCTTCCTCGGCTTCCGCCTCGGGGCTTGCATCGGCTGTGGCATCCTGCGCCAACGCGGGCTGCGCGGCGAACGCGCCCGCGGCGAGCCCCGACAGAAGCAGCGCGCGTGCGAACGAAATCCCGGTGGTCATGACGAAACCCTCTCCCTGGCGTCGATTGATCGGGCCGGTTGCCAGCCCTTCAAAACGCGTTATGCTGAAAGTCGAACCATGTTTCAACTTGGTTTGTGCGCGGGGAGGAAATTAAGCGTGGCGGAGCGTGGCCGTTCGGCAACAGTGGGGGCGGAAACCGTCGGCGCCGACGGCGGCAAGACCCCGCGCACCGAGCGCGGCCGGCGAACCCAGCGCGCGCTGCTCGACGCGGCGGCGCTCGAGTTCGGCGAGAAGGGCTTTCACGACAGCTCGATCGTGTCGATCACCGCGCGCGCGGGCATCGCGCTGGGTAGCTTCTACACATACTTCGAATCGAAGGACGCGCTGTTCCGCGCGCTGGTCCGCGACATGTCGGAGCGGGTCCGGGTGGTGGTCGCGCCGCACCTGGCCGGCGCCGACGACGCGATTTCGCGCGAACGCAGCGCGCTCGCCGCGTTCCTCGCGTTCGCCCGCGAGCACAAGGAAATCTACCGGATCATCGACGAGGCCGAGTTCGTCGCCCCGACCGAATGGCGCCAGCACTACGCGACGACGGCGCAACGGATCGTCGAGCGCTTGCACGAGGGCGAAACGCGCGGCGAGGTCGCGGGGCCGATCGACGAGGTCCATGGCTGGGCGATCATGGGGATGAACGTGTTCCTGGGCCTGCGCTTCGGGGTCCAGGACGGGAACCGCCCGCTGGACGAGGTTGCTGCCATCGCCAACGCGCTGATCCGCGACGGGCTGGGCCGCTAGCGCTCGACGCGGCCGCACCGCGCGGCTAAGCGCGCCCGCTCATGTCCAACCGCCGCACATTCGCGATCATCTCGCACCCCGACGCGGGCAAGACCACGCTGACCGAGAAGCTGCTGCTCCAGGGCGGCGCGATTCATCTCGCCGGCGAGGTCAAGGCGCGCGGGGCAGCGCGCCGTGCGCGCTCGGACTGGATGAAGATCGAGCAGCAGCGCGGGATTAGCGTGACCAGCTCGGTGATGACGTTCGAACGTGAGGGGATCACCTTCAACCTGCTCGACACGCCCGGCCACGAGGACTTTTCCGAGGACACCTACCGCACGCTGACCGCGGTCGATTCGGCGGTGATGGTGATCGACGCCGCCAAGGGGATCGAGCCGCAGACCCGAAAGCTGTTCGAAGTGTGCCGGCTGCGTTCGGTGCCGATCATCACGTTCGTCAACAAGGTCGACCGCGAGGGCCGCGACCCGTTCGCGCTGCTCGACGAGGTCGCCGACGCGCTCGCGCTCGACGTCGCGCCGATGAGCTGGCCGGTGGGGATGGGCGGGCAATTCGAAGGCGTGCTCGATTTCGCGCGGGAGACCATCGCCCGGCCCCAAGGCGACAGCCGCGAGTTCCTTGGCAAGCGCGATCGGGAAGCGCTGCCCGCGAACATCGCCGACGAGGTCGAGCTGGCGCGCGGCGGCTATCCCGAGTTCGACCCCGCGGCGTATCGCCACGGCGACCTCACGCCGGTGTACTTCGGCTCGGCTCTGAAGAACTTCGGTGTCGCCGAGCTGATCGACGCGCTCGCGCGATTCGCCCCGCCGCCGCGCCCGCAGCCCGCCATGAGCGAATCTGGCGAGGAGGGCACGATTTCCCCCGAACGCGACGAGGTCACCGGGTTCGTGTTCAAGGTCCAGGCCAACATGGACCCCCAACACCGCGACCGGATCGCGTTCATGCGGATGGTTTCGGGCACGTTCCGGCGCGGTATGAAGCTCACCCCGTCGGGCACGGGTAAGGCGGTCGCGGTGCACTCGCCGATCCTGTTCTTCGCGGCTGACCGCGAGATCGCCGACACGGCGCAAGCCGGCGACATCATCGGCATCCCCAACCACGGCACGCTGCGCGTCGGCGACACGCTCTCTGAGAAGAACGAGGTGCGCTTCACCGGACTGCCCAACTTCGCGCCCGAGATCCTGCGCCGCGTGCGGCTGGTCGATCCGACCAAGACCAAGCAGTTGAGGAAGGCGCTCGACGACTTGTCCGAGGAAGGCGTGATCCAGGTGTTCTATCCCGAGATCGGCGCGCAATGGATCGTCGGCGTGGTCGGCCAGCTCCAGCTCGACGTGCTGATTTCCCGGCTCGAAGCCGAGTACAAGGTCGCCGCCGCGCTCGAGCCCGCGCCGTTCGACACCGCGCGCTGGCTCAAGGGCGAAGCCAAGGCGCTCGACGCCTTCACCGAGTTCAACAAGGCCAACCTCGCGCGCGACCGCGACGGCGACCCGGTGTTCATGGCGCGCTCGGCGTGGGACGTCGGCTACCAGCAGGAACGCCACCCCGAGCTGGCGTTCTCGGCGACCAAGGAGCGGTAAATCGTCCTCCCGGGCTTGACCCGGGACCGCTGGCCTTTAGGTCCGGCCCGGCCGACAGCGATCCCGGCTCGAGGCCGGGATGACGGGGGAAAGCATGGACATGATCGGCCCGGTCTCGCGCACTTTCATCTCGCAGCGGCTGCGGCTGCACTATCTCGACTGGGGCAACCTCGACAAGCCGCCGCTGCTGCTGGTCCACGGCGGGCGCGACCACGCGCACAACTGGGACTGGACCGCGCAGGCGCTGCGCGACGAGTGGCACGTGATCGCGCTCGACCATCGCGGCCACGGGGACAGCGAGTGGGTCTCGGACGGCAACTATTCGGCCGGCGACATGGTCTACGACGTCGCCCAGCTGGTCCACCAGCTCGGCCTCGCCCCGGTGACGATCGTCGCGCACTCGATGGGCGGCAACGTCAGCTTGCGCTACGCCGGGATCTATCCCGAGCAGGTCCGCAAGCTGGTCGCGATCGAGGGGCTCGGCCCCTCCCCGGCGATGCTCGCCACGATGGCCGCGAAGCCTTACGCCGAGCGCATCCGCGAATGGATCGAGAAGAAGCGCGCCTCGGCCGCGCGCACCCCGCGCAAGTACCCGACGATCGAGGACGCGCTGGCGCGGATGCGCGAGGAGAATACCTACCTCACCGCCGACCAGGCCCGCCACCTGACGATCCACGGGGTCAACCGCAACGAGGACGGCACGTTCAGCTGGAAGTTCGATCCGCACCTCAACAACTGGCCGATCGAGACCGGCTACGAAGAGCTCAAGTCCGTGTGGGAGGCGATCGCCTGCCCGACGCTGCTGCTTTACGGCGCCAACAGCTGGGCCTCGAACCCCGAGAAGGACGGTCGGATGGAATTCTTCCGCACCGCCTCGGTGATCGAGTTCGAGAACGCCGGCCACTGGCTCCACCACGACCAGTTCGAGCGCTTCATCGCGACATTGAGGGAGTTCCTCTGATGGCCGACTTCACCGACCACCTGACCGACGACCACATCGCGATGATCGCCCGCCAGGCGGTGTTCTTCGTCGCCACCGCGGCCGAGGGCGCGCGGATCAACCTCAGCCCCAAGGGCCTCGACACGTTCCGCGTGCTCGGGCCCAATCGGGTAGCGTGGCTCGACCTCGGCGGCTCGGGCAACGAGACGCACGCGCACCTCCTCGCCGACGGGCGCGTCACGGTGATGATGTGCAATTTCCAGCAGCCTGCATTGATCCTGAGGATTTACGGAACGGGCCGCCCGGTGCTCCCCGCCGACGCCGGGTGGGCCGAGCTCGCGCCGCACTTCGAGCTGCTTCCCGGCACCCGCCAGATCTTCGACGTCGTGGTTCACAGCGTCCAGACGTCGTGCGGCTGGGGCGTTCCGGTGATGACGCTGGAGAAGGAGCGCGCGACGCTGACCAAGTATCACGCGCAGGCCGATCCGGTGAAATGGGTCGAGAAGTTCCAGGGTCGCACCCGCTCGATCGACGGACTCCCGGCGCGGCCGACCGACCGCTACATCGCGGGCCCCGAAAGCTCGCCCGAAACCCAGTTTTGAGCGTTCCGCAACGGATGCGGATCACCGTCGCAAGCTACAACATCCACAAGGCGGTCGGTCTCGACCGGCGCCGCGATCCCGAGCGCATCCTCGCCGTGCTGGCCGAGATCGACGCCGACGTGATCGCGCTCCAGGAGTGCGACCGGCGTTTCGGCGCGCGCGCCAGCGTGCTGCCGCTCGCCTGGCTCGAGGCGCATACCCCCTATCGTCCCGCGCCCGTCGCGCAGCGCCCGCAATCGCTCGGCTGGCACGGCAACGCGCTGCTGGTGCGCAAGGGGATCGAGGTCGCCGCGGCGAGCGCGGTGCCGCTGCCGACGCTCGAGCCGCGCGGCGCGGTGCGCGCCGACTTGCGCGTCGCGGGCAGCCCGCTGCGCGTGGTCGGGATGCACCTCGACATCTCGGGCCTCAGGCGCCACCATCAGGTGCGCAGCGTCGTCAGCCACGTCGGCGAGTGCGGCGAAGCGTGCCCCGCGGTGCTGATGGGCGACCTCAACGACTGGACGCGCGACGGGCGCGCGCTGCGCGAGTTCGGCGAGGGCTGGCGGATGGTGCGCGCCGGGCACAGCTTCCCCTCGCGCCGCCCGGTCGCGCCGCTCGACCGCATCGTGATCTCGCATGAATGGCGCGTCGAGGCCTGCGGGGTGCATCACAGCGCGCTCGCCGCCAAGGCTTCGGACCATCTGCCGGTGTGGGCGCGGCTCACGCTTTAGGCAGCGCTTGCCCGTAAAACGGGCAGGATCCTGCTGCACTGCACAAGGAACCTCGGCAAAGCGCCTATTCGCGTTTGGCACGGCTCTTGCTGCACTTGCGAAGCCGGGACGGGCCCGGCGCGCGAGGGGCCTTCATGAAATTCATCGTCGCGATCATCAAGCCGTTCAAGCTCGACGAAGTGCGCGAGGCGCTGTCCGCCCTCGGCGTCGCCGGGATGACGGTCACCGAGGTCAAGGGGTTCGGCCGCCAGAAGGGCCAGACCGAGATTTACCGCGGCGCCGAATACTCGACCCAGATGCTGCCCAAGGTGAAGATCGAGATCGCCGCGGCCGATGCGCTCGCGCCGCAGATCGTCGAGACGATCCAGCAGGTCGCCAGCACCGACGCGATCGGCGACGGCAAGGTGTTCGTGCTCGACCTCGCGTCGGCGACGCGCATCCGCACCGCCGAGACCGGCGACAACGCCCTATGACCTGCAAAACGCCGAGCGCGTCCAACAACACGGCGCCCAACAAAAAGGGGGGTATCGCAATGCTTCGCAAATTCGCTTGCGGCGCGGCCGGCTTGCTCGCCGCCGTCCCCGCTTACGCGCAAGACAGCGCGGGACCGGTCAAGGCCCCCGCCGTCGAGGCCATGGCCAGCATGGTCGACAAGGGCGACACCGCCTGGATGCTCGTCTCGTCGGCGCTCGTGCTGATGATGAGCGTGCCCGCGCTGGCGCTGTTCTACGGCGGGCTGGTGCGCACCAAGAACATGCTCAGCGTGCTGATGCAGGTGTTCATGATCGTCTCGGTGGCGGCGCTGGTGTGGGTCTGCTGGGGCTATACGATGGCCTTCACCGGCGGCTCGACGCCGTACGTCGGCGGCTTGTCCAAGGCGTTCCTCGCCGGCGTTTCGGCGAGCACGTACGCCGCGACCTTCAGCAACAACGTCTACCTGCCCGAATACGCCTTCGTCGTGTTCCAGATGACGTTCGCGTGCATCACCCCGGCGCTGATCGTCGGGGCGTTCGCCGAGCGGGTGAAATTCACGCCTTTGATGGTGTTCGTGGTCGGCTGGCTGACGCTGGTCTATTTCCCGATCGCGCACATGGTCTGGTACTGGGCCGGGCCCGACTTCCTGCCCGACGCGCCGACCGATTACGGCCTGCTGTGGGGGATGGGCGCGCTCGATTTCGCGGGCGGCACAGTGGTCCACATCAACGCCGGAATCGCCGGGCTGGTCGGCTGCCTGATGATCGGCAAGCGCGTCGGCTTCGGCCGCGAGGCGACCCCGCCGCACAGCCTGACGATGACGATGATCGGCGCCTCGCTGCTGTGGGTCGGCTGGTTCGGCTTCAACGCGGGCTCGAACCTCGAAGCCAACGGGGTGACCGCGGTGGCGTTCATCAACACTTTCGTCGCGACCGCCGCGGCGGCGGTGAGCTGGGCGATCGTCGAACAGGTCCAGCACGGCCGGCCCTCGCTGCTCGGCGCGGCGACCGGCGCGGTGGCGGGGCTCGTCGCGATCACCCCGGCGTCGGGCTTCGCCGCGCCGATGACCTCGATCGTGCTCGGCCTGGTGGTTTCGCCGGTGTGCTACCTGTTCGTCAGCACGGTGAAGAACCGGCTGCGCTACGACGATACGCTCGACGTGTTCGGGGTCCACTGCATCGGCGGGATCGTCGGCGCGCTGGCCACCGGGATCGTCGCCGACCCCGCGCTCGGCGGGCAGGGCTGGATCGACTACACCGTGTTCCCCGCGGTCGCCGGCGAATACGACATGGCGGGCCAGTTGCTGACCCAGGCCAAGGCGGTGCTGCTCACCCTGGCATGGTCGGGGATCGGCTCGGCGGTGCTGTTCTTCGTCATCGACAAGGCGTTCGGGCTGCGCCCGGCCGAGGAAGCCGAGCGCGAGGGCCTCGACCTCGCGAGCCACGGAGAGCGCGCTTACAACTATTGAAGTTTCAAGAGCTTGGCGAAAGGCTTCCGCTTTCGCCGAACGATGTTCCTCCTGCGAACAGACTGACGGGCCGGAGCCTTGTGCTCCGGCCCCTTTTTTCCGTCGAAGCCGCTGGTGCGCAAAAGCCACGGCTTTGGCGATTTCGCCCGCCCCGGCTTGAGCGACATACGCACTTTGGCGTATTTCGGTGCCGACGGGACGCGCAACGAGACCATAAGAGGGGGGACCGTGATGCCCAATTCGGCCACGACTTCGCACATCCGCCGCTTGCTGCTCGCCGGCGCCGCGCTCGCCGCACTGACCGCGTCGCCCGCGCTCGCGCAAGACACGCCCGTCGAGGACGACGAGGCCACCGGCAACACGATCATCGTCACCGCGACCAAGCGCGACCAGACGATCCAGGACGTGCCGTTCTCGATCAACGCGCAGACCGCGGCGGACATCCAGCGCTCGGGCTCGACCACGCTCGAGGACGTCGCGCGCAACGTCGCAGGCCTTTCGGTGCAGAACCTCGGGCCCGGCCAGAGCCAGGTCTCGGTGCGCGGGGTCTCGGCCGGCCAAGTCGTGCGCGACCAGCCCGGCGTCAAGGAGCAGGTCGGGGTCTATCTCGACGAGAGCGTGATCTCGCTGTCGCTGTTCACCCCCGACCTCGACTTGTTCGACCTCAACCGGGTGGAGACGCTGCGCGGGCCGCAGGGCACGCTGTTCGGCTCGGGCTCGGTCGGCGGGACGATCCGCTACATCACCAACCAGCCGCGGCTGGGGCGAACCGAGGGCGCGTTCGAGGCCAACGTCAACGTCGTCGACGAGGACGATTTCGGCAGCCACCTCAAGGGCGCAATCAACGCCCCGCTGGGCGAGAACGCGGCGGTGCGCGCGGTCGCCTATTACACCCGCTACGGCGGGTTCATCGACGCGCTCGGGCCCGCGGGCGGCGACGACGTCAACGACGGCAAGCGCTATGGCGGGCGCGTGGCGGTGCTGTTCGAGCCTTCGCCGGGCCTCAGGATCACCCCCCGCGTGGTGTTCCAGAAGGTCGAGAGCGACGGCTTCAACCGCCAGGAGATCTACAACCTTTACGCCAACAACTTCACCACCATGCGCCCGCGCGTGACTTTCGACGAGCGCGAGCAATACCTGCTGCTGCGCGAGAAGTTCACCGACGAGACGTTGCTCGCCGACCTCAACGTCGCGCTCGACATCGGCGAGGCGGTGACGCTGACCTCGGTCACCAGCTACATCAACCGCGACATCCTGGTCAGCCGCGACGCCAGCGCGCTGACCGGCTCGGTCTCGGTCGACCTCGGCTTCCCGACCGCGGGGGTGCTGCTGCCGTCGAACTTGCGCGACACCACCGACCTCGAGACCTGGACGCAGGAACTGCGCCTCGCCTCGAACGGCGACGGGCCATTCCAGTGGGTGCTCGGCGGGTTCTATTCGGACATCGACCGGTTCTATCGCCAGCGCCTGCCGACCCCCGGCTACCAGGGCTTCACCGACGCGCGGTTCGGCGCGGGGACGTCGGCCGCGGTCGCCAACGGCTTTCCCAACCTCAATTCACCGTACAACGCCGACCTGCCTTACGACATCCGCCAGTACGCGGTGTTCGGCGAGGGCAGCTTCGAGTTCGGCCGGTTCAAGGCGACCGCGGGCGCGCGCTATTACGACTTCAAGGAAGAGCGTCAGTTCATTTCGGGCGGGCTGTTCTCGAACGGTGACACGCGCGCCGACAAGACCAGCTCGAACGGGGTCTCGCCGCGTTTCATCCTGAGCTACGAGATCGACGACAACGTCACGCTCAACGCCCAGGCGGCCAAGGGCTTCCGCCTCGGCGGGGTCAACGACCCGCTCAACCTGCCGCTTTGCACCCCGGCCGACGCCGCGCTGTTCGGCGGCTTCCAGGACTACGACGACGAGACCCTGTGGAATTACGAGGCGGGGATCAAGGCGCAAGGACGCCGCTTCACCTTCAACGCCGCGGGCTTCTACAACGACATCTCCGACCTCCAGGTCACGCTCGACGCGGGCAGCTGCTCGAGCCGGATCGTCTTCAACGTCGACGAGGCGCACTCGATGGGGTTCGAGGCGGAAGTCGGCTTCCAGCCGGCCGACGGCTTCGACTTGTCGATCGCCGGCAGCCTGATCGAGGCCGAGTTCGACACCACGCTGCCCGGCACGGTGCTTCCCGTCGCCACCGGCATCCGCGACGGCAACCGCCTGCCCTCGGTTCCCAAGTTCCAGATCGCGGTGACGGGCAGCTACGAATGGGCGCTGTCGGACAGCACCGACGCGTTCGTCAACGCCTCGTTCCAGCACGTCGGCACGCGCTATACCCAGCCCGCCGACCAGGAAAGCAATCCGCGCACTTTCGTGCACAACCTGCCGTTCGGCGGCGCCCCGGCGAGCGCGGCGACGACGGTCGACCTCAAGCTGCCCGATTACCAGCTGGTCAACCTGAGCGCGGGAGTGAAGCTCGACGAAGGCTATTCGTTCACGCTCTACGTCAACAACCTGTTCGACGAGAACCCGATCCTGTCGTTCGACCGCGAGCGCGGCGGGCGCGCCCGGCTCGGCTTCTCGGTCGGCCAGCCGCGCACGATCGGGATCACCGGGCGCAAGACCTTCTAGGCGGGAAGCGCTTCGGGCTCGGCGCGATAGCTCGCGCGCGCCGCCCACTTGGCCTTGATCGTCGCCGAGGTGTCGCGGCTGGCGTCGTGGCTCCAGCCGGGCTCGCGCAGCAGGTAGCCGAGCTTGGCGCGCCACGGCGCGGCCCACACGTCGCGCCCGATCCCGATCCATTCGTGGAACGCGGCCCACAGCACGTTGAAGCTGCCGAGCTGGCGCACGAGGCCATAGCGGATCGGCTCGAACCCGGGCTCGCCGGCACGCTTCTCGGGCACAAACGAGCCGAACAGCTTGTCCCAGACGATGAACACGCCGGCATAGTTGGCGTCGAGGTAGCCGGGGTTGGTGGCGTGGTGGACGCGGTGATGCGAGGGGGTGTTCATCACCGCCTCGAACCAGCCCGGCATCCGCTGAATCAGCTCGGTGTGGATCCAGAACTGGTAGATCAGGTTGATCCCGCCGACGAACAGCAGCATCGGCACCGGGAAGCCGAGCAGCACCAGCGGCAGCTTGAACACGAGGCCGAGCGTGAACGCCCCGGTCCAGGTCTGGCGCAGCGCGGTCGACAGGTTGTAGTGCTGGCTCGAGTGGTGGATCACGTGCGCCGCCCAGAACCAGCGGATGCGGTGCCCGGCGCGGTGGACGCCGTAATAGGCGAGGTCGTCGAGCACGAACGCGGCGATCCACGCCCACCCGGCGTAGCCGATCTCGAACAGCCGGAACTGATACGCCCAGATCAGCGCGGCGACCGCCAGCCCGCCGAACAGCGCGCCCGCGACCGTGCTGCCGAAGCCCAAGAGGAGCGAGGCGAGCGTGTCGCGGGGCTCGTAGCCCGCCGCACCGCTCAGCGCGCGCACGCGCACCACGACGATCTCGGCGAGCATCAGCAGCACGAACGCGGGGACCGCGAGATCGACCGGATTGGGCAAATCGGGCATCGCCTCGCCGCTTACAGCAGTGTCAGCAATTTGTCATTGCGGATCGCGGTGCTGCCGAAGCGGCGCTCGCCCGCGTCGATCCGGAACGCGTCGCCGTCACGCTCGATGCTGAGCGGCGCGCTCAGTCGGCGCGCCACCGGGTGCGCGCCGTGGAGGCGCAACAGCGCGAAGCTGCCGTCCTCGCCGCGAACCAGCGCGCTGCGCCCGTCGCGGTCGACGATCGCCTCGCGGCTGTGAAAATCGATCAGCAGGTCCTCGGCCAGCCGCGCCGCCTGGTCCTCGCCGATCCGCGCGCCGCGGCCGAGCCCGAGCCACGCGACGATCCCCGCGGTGGCGAGCACCGCGGCGAGCGATCCGGCGGCGAGCGCCCAGTTCATTTCGCCGCGAGCGCGTCCATCATCGCGCGCACCGGCGCGCAATCGTAGCCGGCCTGCGCCGCCGCGGCGGCGAGCGCGTCGGGGCTTTCGCCGGCCTTGGCGCGCGCCAGCGCCCACAGCAGCGTCGAGCGCGTGCCCGACCGGCAGTAGGCGAGCACCTTGGCGTCGCCCACGCGATCCAAGGCCTGATTGAGCGCGTCGAGCTGCGGGTGGCTGAAGCCGGAATGAGTCACCGGAATCGCGACGTAGTCGACCCCCGCCCGCTTCGCCGCGCGCTCGATATCGGCGCCGGGAACCTGATCGTCGGACTCGCCTTCGGGCCTGTTGTTGACGATCAGGCCGACGCCCAGCGCCTTCGCCTCCTCCACTTCGCCCAGACCGATCTGCGGGCTGGCGTAGAGCGTCTCGGTGAGCTTGCGGAACATTACTTCGTCCGCGCTTCCTCGCGCCGCCTGGTGCGGCGGTTGCGGCCGATGATGTTGAGACCCTCGACCGCGCCCGAGAACGCCATCGCCGCGTAGATGTAGCCCTTGGGAACGTGGAAGCCGAAACCGTCGGCGATCAGCACCAGCCCGATCATCACCAGAAACGCCAGCGCGAGCATCACCAGCGTCGGGTTCTTCTCGATGAACCGCGCCAGCGGGTCGGACGCGACCAGCATCAGCCCGACGGTGATCACCACCGCCGCGATCATGATCGGCACGTCGTCGGTCATCCCCACCGCGGTCAAGATCGAATCGATCGAGAACACGATGTCGAGCGCGATGATCTGCGCGATCGCGGCGCCGAACGCGATCTGCGCGACGCCCTTGTCCTGGTCGAGCAGCTCGCCCGATTCCTCGGGGTCGAGGTTGTGATGGATTTCCTTGGTCGCCTTCCACAGCAGGAACAGCCCGCCCGCGATCAGGATCAGGTCGCGGCCCGAGAACGCGGTCTCGAACGTCGCCTCGCCGTGCGGGCCGGGCCCGCCTTGCCAGCCGAGGTCGAACAGCGGCGTCTGGAGCGTGACGATCCAGCCGATCACCAGCAGCAGCCCGATCCGCATCACCAGCGCCAGCGTCAGCCCGATCCGCCGCGCGCGCTGCTGCTGTTCGGCGGGCAGCTTGTTCGACAGGATCGCGATGAACACGAGGTTGTCGATCCCGAGCACGATCTCGAGAATGACGAGCGTGACCAGCGCGGCCCAGGTCGCCGGATCGGAAAGCAGCGCGAGGATGTCCATCGCGCGAGCCATGCCCCAACCCGGGGCGGGCTGGCAAGATGGCCGGCTTCGAGCGCCCATCGGCAGAAATGTCACACCGCCTCGCGCCGCGGCTGGGCGGCGTGATTCCGTTCGCCTAGCGTCCGAATCGCCGTTATAAGCCGCCGCGCGAAGGAGAGGCCAAGCCGCATTCGAGGCGCCGGTTGCTTGTCGCGCGGTGGGAAGCATTCGTCCGTTCCCGCCGGGCCGTTTGGTTCGAGGGCGATGACAAGGTGCATGCGGGCAGATGAGTTTCGATAGAGGGCGTCGCGGCAAGGGCCGCGACAAGCGCGACGGTTTCGGCGAAGAATCGTTTGATCCTTATGGTGGCGGTGGCGACCGCGGCGGCTTCGGCGGCGGCGACCGCGGCGGCTTCGGCGGCGGTGATCGCGGCGGCGGCTATGGCGGCGGCGGTGATCGCTTCGCCGGCGGCGGTGGTGGTGGCGGCTACGGCGGCGGCAACCGCGGCGGCTTCGGCGGCGGCGGCGGTGGTCCGCGCGGCGGCGGGATGCCCGCGCAAGTCGTCGGCACCGGCAAGGGCAAGGTCAAGTTCTTCAACACTCAGAAGGGTTTCGGCTTCATCAGCCGCGACGACGGCGGCGAGGACGTGTTCGTCCACATCAGCTCGGTCGAGCGCGCGGGCCTTGCCGGCCTCGCCGAGAACCAGGAACTCGAGTTCAACCTGGTCGACCGCGGCGGCAAGATCTCGGCGAGCGACCTCCAGGTCGTCGGGGACGTGATCCCCGTGGCCGAGCGGACCGAATCCGCGCCGCAGCGCCAGCTGACCGGCGAGAAGGCGAGCGGGACGGTCAAGTTCTTCAATTCGATGAAGGGCTTCGGCTTCATCACCCGCGACGACGGCCAGCCCGACGCGTTCGTGCACATCAGCGCGGTGGAGCGTTCGGGAATGCGCGAGCTCAACGAGGGCGACAAGGTCGAGTTCGACCTCGAGGTCGATCGACGAGGCAAGTACTCGGCGGTCAACCTGGTGCCGATCCAGGGCTGATTGTCGATCGCTTTCCCCATTCAGGGGCTGGCCTTGGTTACACCAGGTCCGGGCGAAACCTAAAAGCGTGCAGATGGCGGCTCCGGGATTTCCGGGAGCCGCCATTTTGTCGTTTCCGCTACACAGCCTTCGAGCTGACGAAAACAGAAGTCAGGACATGCCCATGCCGATCACCCCGCTGATGCCCGTCTATCCCCGGTGCGAGGTGCGCCCGGTGCGCGGCGAGCACTGCCACCTGATCTCCGACGACGGCCGCCGCTTCCTCGACTTCGCCAGCGGCATCGCGGTCAACATCCTCGGCCATTCGCATCCCGGGCTGATCGGCGCGATCCAGAAGCAGGCCGAGACGCTGATGCACGTCTCCAACCTTTACGGCAGCCCGCAAGGCGAGGCGCTTGCCGCACGGCTGGTCGACCTGACCTTCGCCGACACGGTGTTCTTCACCAACTCGGGCGCCGAAGCGGTCGAGTGCGCGATCAAGACCGCGCGCTCGTATCATCAGCACGCCGGCAACACCGAGCGCTATGAGCTGATCACCTTCAAGAACGCGTTCCACGGGCGGACGATGGCGACGATCAGCGCGTCGAACCAGGACAAGATGCACAAGGGCTTCCTGCCGCTGCTCGAGGGCTTCAAGTACGTCGAGTTCGACGATCTCGAAGGCGCCAAGGCGGCGGTCGGCCCGCGCACCGCGGGCTTCCTGGTCGAGCCGATCCAGGGCGAAGGCGGCATCCGCGTCGCTTCGGACGAATTCATCAAGGGCTTGCGCGAGCTCGCCGACGCACACGACCTGATGCTGGTGTTCGACGAGGTCCAGTGCGGGGTCGCACGCTCGGGGACGTTCTATGCTTACGAGCAGTACGGCGTCGCGCCCGACATCCTCGCCACCGCCAAGGGCATCGCCGGCGGCTTCCCGCTCGGCGCGTGCCTCGCCACCGAGAAGGCGGCGCGCGGCATGGGGATCGGCGCGCACGGCTCGACCTACGGCGGCAACCCGCTGGCGATGGCGGCGGGCGAGGCGGTGCTCGACGTCGTCGCGAACGAGGCATTCCTCGCCGAGGTCCGCGCCAAGGGAACCCGCATCCGCACCCGGCTCGAGCAGTTCATCGGCAACTATCCCGAGCTGTTCGAGCTGGTCCGCGGGCGCGGGCTGATGCTCGGGCTCAAGATGCGCGTCGAAAGCCGCCCGTTCGTCGCGCACTTGCGCGACAATCACGGGCTGCTGACCGTGGCGGCGGGCGACAACACCGTGCGGGTGATCCCGCCGCTGGTGATCGACGACAGCCACATCGACGAGTTCATGGACAAGCTCTCGGCCGGGGCGGCGAGCTATCAGCCCGCCGAAGCCGTCGCATGACGCGCCATTTCCTCAGCTTGTCCGACGCGGGCGGCGACGCGATCGCGGCGATGCTGGGCGACGCGCTGGCGCGCAAGCAGGCACGCACCGGCTGGCCCAAAGGCAAGCCCGACGCCGACGCGCCGCTCGCCGGGCGCGTGCTGGCGATGGTGTTCGAGAAGAGCTCGACCCGCACCCGCGTCTCGTTCGACGTGGCGATGCGCCAGCTCGGCGGCGGCGCGGTGGTGCTCGACAGCGCGAACTCGCAACTGGGGCGCGGCGAGAGCATCGCCGACACCGCGCGGGTGCTCAGCCGGATGGCCGACGCGATCATGCTTCGCACCGACGATCACGCCAAGATCGAGGAGCTCGCCGCGCACGCTTCGGTGCCGGTGATCAACGGCCTCACCGACTTGTCGCACCCGTGCCAGATCGTCGCCGACCTGCTGACCATCGTCGAGCGCGGCCCCGCGCTCCCCGGACTCCAGCTCGCCTGGCTCGGCGACGGCAACAACGTGCTCAACTCGATCGTCGAGGCGGCGGGGCTGATGAAGTTCGCGGTGCGCGCCGCCGGCCCCGAGGGCTACGAGTGCGACGCCGGCTTCATCGAGCGCGCGCGCGCGGCAGGCGCCGACGTCTCGTTCCACCGCGATCCGCGCGCCGCGGTCTCGGGCGCGCAAGTCGTGGTCACCGATACCTGGGTGTCGATGGGCCAGTCCGATGCCGAGGCGCGGATCGCGGCGATGCAGCCTTATCGCGTCGACCAGGCGCTGATGGCGACGGCCGCGCGCGACGCTATCTTCCTTCATTGCCTCCCCGCGCATCGCGGCGAGGAGGTCACCGCCGACGTCATCGACGGGCAGCGCTCGGCGGTGTGGGACGAAGCCGAGAACCGCATCCACGCGCAAAAATCGGTGCTGCGCTGGGTGTTCGGCCAGTTGTGATCGCGCGGGCATGACGTCGCAGCTGCTGGCCGACGGCGAGACCGGGTTCGACCTTACGCTGCACTTTTCGCTGGCCGACCGCCACGCGCGCGGCCGCGTGGTGCGGCTCGGCCCGGTGCTCGACGAGATCCTCGCGGCGCACGCCTATCCGGCGCCGATTCTGCACCTGCTCGCCGAAGCGCTGACGCTGACCGCGCTGCTCGGCGCGTTGCTCAAGGACAGCGCGAGCCAGTTGACGATGCAGGCGCAGACCGAGGCGGGCGCGGTCGAGCTGCTGGTCTGCGACTATCGCGGCGGCGAGCTGCGCGGCTATGTCCGCCACGATGCCGCCAAGCTGAGCGAGCTCGGCGCCAACCCCTCGCTTTTCGCGCTGTTCGGGCGCGGCTATCTCGCGATCACCTTCGATCTCGCGGCAAGCGGGCAGCGTTACCAGGGGATCGTGCCCCTCGAAGGCGATTCGCTCGCGGGCGCCTGCGAGAGCTATTTCGGCCAGTCCGAGCAGGTTCCGACGCTGATTCGGGTGGCGGTACGCTCGAGCTCCACCGGCTGCGTCGCCGGGGGCCTGCTCGTCCAGCATCTCGCCGAGGGTGAGGAGGGGCGCGAACGGCTTCACGTGCGGCTCGATCATCCCGAATGGGAGCATGTCGCCGCGCTCGCGGGCAGCGTCAGCCACGACGAACTGGTCGATCCGGCGCTCGGGCTCGAGACGATCGTCTGGCGGCTGTTCCACGAGGAGCGCGAGGTCCGCGTCGCGCGCGGCGCCCCGCTGACGCGCGGTTGCCGCTGTAGCGTCGAGCATTACCGCGAGGTCATCGCCCGGTTTCCCGCCGACGAGCGCGAGGCGATGCGCGGCAACGACGGCCAGATCACCGTCGATTGCGCGTTCTGTTCGAAGGCGTTCGCGATCGAACTCGGCTGACGCTCGGTTCATCGCTCGTAAAGAACGCCTCATCTATACGACCCCGCTGATATGACGGCTCGCACACCATTTGCGTGAGAATCGATCGATAGCCGCCGTGATGACCCGTTTGCGTCCCCTTCTCCGCTTGAGCGCCGCGTTGGCTTGCCTCGCGGGCGGCGCCGCGCTGGCGCAGGGCGTCCATCTCGCGGTGCTCGACAAGCTCGAGCCGGGCTTGTGGGAGCTGAGGATGCGTGGCGAGGGGCGTAGCGAACGGATCTGCGCGTCCGATGTCCGCCGCCTGATCCAGCTCCGCCATCCGCAGGCGACCTGCCGCCAGTTCGTGGTCGAAGACGAAGCCACCGTGGCCACCGTGCATTACACTTGCACCGGGCAAGGCGCCGGCCGGACCCGGCTGCGCGTCGAATCGCCGCGGCTGGTCCAGCTCGAGAGTTCGGGCGTCGCGGGCAAGCTGCCGTTCGACATCGTCGCCGAGGCGCGCCGCATCGGAACCTGCTCGACCTCGTAAAGCCTTAGCCGTTGCCATGCCCCGCGGGGCGGCTTAGCCCTTGCGTCCATGGTCGCGTCCCGCCCGTCCGCCGATCCTCGCGATGCGATCGTGCTGCTCTCGGGCGGGCTCGACTCGATGGTGGTGGGCGGCCTCGCGCGCGAGCGGGGATTTCGCCTCAACGCGCTGACGATCGATTACGACCAGCGCCATCGCATCGAGATCGACGCCGCGCGCGCGATCGCCGAACGGCTGGGCGCGGCGCGCCACGTGGTGCTCCCGCTCGATTTGCGCGCGTTCGGCGGCTCGGCGCTGACCGCCGACATCGCGGTGCCCAAGCACGGCGTCGCGCCCGGCATTCCGGTGACGTACGTCCCCGCGCGCAACCTCGTGTTCCTCTCGCTGTGCCTCGCCTGGGCCGAGGCGCTGGGCAGCCGCGACTTGTTCATCGGCGTCAACGCGCTCGACTATTCGGGTTATCCCGATTGCCGGCCCGAGTTCATCGCCGGGTTCGAGGCGCTGGCCGAACTGGCGACCCGCGCCGGCGAAGAGGGCGAGGCGTTTCAGGTCCACGCGCCGTTGCAGCACATGCGCAAGGCCGAGATCGCTCGCGAGGCGGCGCGGCTCGGGCTCGATCCGGCGTGGAGCTGGTCGTGCTACGACCCGCAGCCCGACGGCCGCGCCTGCGGCTTGTGCGACAGCTGCCGGCTGCGCCGCGCGGGAATTGCCGAGGCGGGCGTCGCCGACGCCACGCGATACGCCGCTTGAGAGGGAACGTGCGCCGATGAGCGAAACCGAGCGAGAAGCCGAGGCCCGATCGAGCCCGCCGATTCCCGCCTACAGCTGGTACGTGCTGGGCGTCCTCGTCCTGATTTATGTGCTCAATTTCGTCGACCGCCAGATCCTCTCGATCCTCGCCGAGGACATCAAGCGCGACCTCGGGCTGCGCGACGAGGACCTCGGGTTCCTCTACGGCACCGCGTTCGGGGTGTTCTACGCGCTGTTCGGAATTCCGCTCGGGCGGCTCGCCGACAACTGGCACCGCGTTAGGCTGATCACCGCGGGGCTTACGCTGTGGTCGACGATGACCGCGCTTTCGGGGCTGTCGAGGACCGGCGGGATGCTGGCCGCGGCGCGCGTCGGGGTCGGCGTGGGCGAAGCGACCGCCAGTCCGTCGGCCTATTCGCTGATCTCGGACTGGTTTCCCAAGCACCGCCGCGCGACCGCGCTGGCGATATATTCGGCCGGGCTTTACCTCGGCGGCGGGCTGTCGCTGGGGATCGGCGGGCTGGTCGTCCAGCGCTGGAACGCGGCTTATCCCGACGGCGGCCCGCTGGAACTCGCCGGATGGCAGGCGGCGTTCCTCGCGGTCGGGCTGCCCGGGCTGGTGATGGCGTTATGGGTGGCGAGCTTGCGCGAGCCGGTGCGCGGCCAGTCCGAGGGCCTGGCAACGCCGCCGCATCCGGCGCCGTTCCGCGCCTTCGGCCAGGATCTCGTCGCGATCATCCCGCCGCTGACGCTGATCGGCGCGGTGCTGCGCGGGCCCCGCGAACTGGCGGTCAACCTCGGCGCCGCGGCGCTGATCGCGCTGGCGGTCTGGGGCCTCGTCGCGCTGGGAGAGCCGATCCCGCAATGGGCCGCGGTCGGGATCGGCGTCTACGCGGTGTTTTCGTGGATGAGCGACTTGCGGTTGCGCGACCGGCCGACGTTCGCCCTGATCGCCGGAACCCCGGCGTTCGTCGCGATCGTCATCGCCTACGGGCTCAATTCGTTCATCGCTTACGCCGTCGGCTTCTGGGCCGCGCCTTACGCGATGCGCGATCTGGGCATTTCGCCCGCGACCGCGGGCACGGTTCTCGGCAGCCTCGGCGCGCTCGCGGGATTTCTCGGGGTGACGCTCGGCGGGCTCGCGGCCGATCGCTTGCGCCGGCGCCATCCGGCCGGGCGGATCGTCATGGTCCTGTTCGGATCGCTCGCGCCGATCGCGCCGCTGATCGTGGCTTTCACGACGTTCGAGACCAGCGTGTTCTATGCGATGCTGTTCGTCTGCCAGCTGACCGCGGCGAGCGCGCTCGGCGCGGCCGCGGCCTCGACCCAGGACCTGGTGCTGCCGCGGATGCGCGGGACCGCCACCGGCACGTTCTTCATCGGCACCACGCTGACCGGGCTCGCGCTCGGGCCCTATCTCGCGGGTCGCATTTCGACGCTCAGCGGCAGCCTCACCACCGGGCTGCTCTCGCTGCTTGCGGTGACCCCGATCGCGCTGGCGGCGGGGTTCGTGGCGTTCCGGTTGCTGCCCGCCTCGGAAGCGAGCCGCGAGGCGCGCGCCCGCGCCGCGGGCGAGGTCATCTGACCCCCACCTGAAAGCGCCGGTCGCGCCCGCGAGCGACGCGCTCCGCCCTCAACGCCCACGAAAAAGGGGGCCGGATTGCTCCGGCCCCCCATTCGTTTCGCGTGATCGAGAAGCTTAGAAGCCCGAACCCGGACCGTAAGTGATCTCGACGCGGCGGTTCTGCAGCTCGCGGACGCCGTCGGCGGTCGGCACGCGGGGCTGGCTTTCGCCGAAGGCCTGCGCGGTGATCGACGCATCCGAGATGCCGTGCGAGGTGAGGTACCCGCGAACCGAGGCGTTGCGGCGCTCGGCCAGGCCGATGTTGTACTGCACCGAACCCGAACGGTCGGTGTGACCGGCGAGCATGATCGGCACCCGTGCGCAATTGCCGTACGCCGCGACCGCGTTGTCGAGGATCGTCGCCGCTTCGGGCGTGATGTTCGACTTATCCCAGTCGAAGAACACGATGTACGGGCCCTTGTTGCAGACCGGGACCACGGCCACCGGCGGCGGCGGCGGCGGCGGCGGGGGCGGCGGCGGGGGAGCCGGGATCGGCTCGGGCATCGGCTCGACGCCGCCGAAGTTGTAGGTCAGCGTGCCGAGCAGGCTGTGCGAACGGAAGCGCCCGTCGGCGTTGCGCCCGGCGCTGTCGATCAGGTGGACGCTGTCGGCGTTGAAGAAGCGGTACTTGACCCCCGCGTCCCAGTGATCGCTGATCGGCGCGCGAACGCCGGCGATCGCCTGCCAAGCGAAGCCCGTGTCCGAATCGTCGAGGAAGCCGGGGCCGCTCGCGTCGATCGACAGATCGGTATCCACGCGGGCCACGCCGACGCCGCCGCCGACGAAGCCCTGCAGGCCATCATCGTCGCCGAAATCGAGCATGGCGTTGACCATGAAGGCGAGCGCGTTGCTATCCCCCGCCACGTCGTACTGCCCGGTTCCGCGCGAGCCAGCCAACGTGGCACCATCCGCTGGGATCGTGCCCGTGTTGACCGTCAGCGTGTCGGGATCCGCTTCGCGAAAGCTGGCCTCGGCTTCGAGGCGGAAGCCGCCGAAGTCATAGCCGACGATCCCGCCGAAGTCGTAGCCCGTGTCGTGATCGACGCTGACCGCGTTGTTGTTGATCCCGACGTCGAAGTTGGTGTCCTCGAGGATCATCACGCCGCCGTCGATCTCGACATACCACGAGTCGTCGCGAGCGAGCGCGGGCGAAGCCAGCGCCGTCGATGCCATGGCCATGCCAATGACTAGTTTCCGCATTTTCGTTTCCCCTTTTACAAATCGAAATGCCACCAATGTGGCGGTTGGTCTATCTTTGAAGTCAAAACGGCGCAAGCGGGCAAAATTCGCCAACTGTTGCATCAAAGCCACGAAATCCGCGGCTGATCCGATGCGCAGCATGCAAAGAGGCCCTCATGTTTCGCCGAAATGCCCCGATGCGATGAAAGTTCCCGTCAACTCGCCGCAAACACCCCTGCGTCTGCGAGTCTTTCCAGGATGCTAACGATCGTCGCGCGCGCCTCCGCGTCGACCGTCGCTCCGCCGCTCGGCGCGGCGGGTGTGGCGGCGAAACGCCACCCGCCCGAATAAAGGCGAAACGCTTGCGCCCCGCGATCGAACACGCGCAGGCCGTCGCGCGGCTCGACGAAGCGCCAACCATCCCCCGTCCACCCGGCGATCACGCCGGGACGGCCGGCGAAAACGCCCGTCGGGGCAGGTCCGACGAGCCACGCCTGGCCGATCGCCGGGGCCGACGGTGGCGTTTGAGTCTCACCCTCGATCGCGCCGTGCAACACCAGATCGGCACGCAACAGCGCCTCGTTGACGAAGAATTCCTTCTGCGCCTGGCCGGCGAACAGCAGCGGCAGGGAAAAACGCGGGGTGGCGCCTTCGAACTCGATGGGGTCGCTCATGGCTGTCTCCGGGTTTCGGGGGTCAGGGCATTGGGCCGAGCGGAAGCGCTTCGGACACATCGTGATCGCCGCGCTGGCGGACTTCGAGCGGCGCATGGGGCGCTTGCGTGCGCAGCGACGCGACCGTCGCGGCGTCGATCGTCAGCCGCGCTTCGGCGACTTGCCATTGCGCGATCGGCGCGGCGGAATCGCCCAGCGTGACGAGGTACGCCTCGGTTTGCTCGCCGAGCGGAACTTCGACCGCGTCGCGCCACAGCCACGCGCCGCGCGCGCGGCGGCTCCACGACAGCGTAATCGATCCGTCCGGCCCGAGCTCGAGCTTGCCGTGAACCGGCGACAGCGGACGCCGGGTCGCGCCGGGAAGCGCGATCGGGGCGAGCACGGCATCCGGGTCGGCGAGGCCGAGCGCGGCGATCCGGGCGTGAGCCGCGTCACCCACCGGCGCGGGATCGAGCGCGACACTTTCGCGGTGCGCGGTCAGGCAGCGCAGCGCGGCGGCGACGTCGAACTTGCGCTTGGCCCCGTCGACGGGCGGGTCGCCCGCACCGGCATCCTGGCCGCGCAAGTATTGCAGCAGCTCCATCTCGAGGTTGTCGTACCCCTCAGACAGCGCGGCGTACCACCGCTTGGCGAAGGCCGGGTCGGTGCGGCGCAGACGATAGACATTGCTTACCGCCAGTTCGGCCACGGCGGCGGCGGCGGCGACGTTGGACGTTTCGGCGAGTTCGGCGAGGAAACGGTCGATCCGCCGCTTGTCGCGGGGCGAGCCGCGACCGGTGGGGGTGGCGCGCGCGGCGACGTTGCGGATCGCGTCCCACGCGGCCTTGAAGGCGGGATCGAGGTCGCGCCGGCGGTAGATCGTCGAGGAGCTGACTCCGACGGCCTCGCTGGCGGCGTGCACCCCGATCCCGTCGCGCAGCGATTGCAGGAACGGCGCGACCCAGACGGGGGTCGTGCCGCGCTTGGTCTGGCTCATAGGTGGATGATCCCGTATCCGACGCATCGGGCGCGGACACGAAAACGGCGGTGCCCTGCGGCCCCGCCGGTGCGAATCGGTCCATCGCGATGTTCCCTGTATGTGCCAGAACAGCGTGACGATGTCAAGCTAAAAGAACCAAATCGGTTTCTGGCGCTTCGCCTCCGCCTCGCCTATGCCGCGCCATGCTTCGCCGACTCTACGACTGGACGCTGGCCAAGGCCGCGCACCCGCATGCCCAGTGGTGGCTGGCGCTGTTCGCGTTCGTCGAGGCGAGCTTCTTTCCGATCCCGCCGCACCCGCTGCTCGGGCTGATGTGCCTGGCCGAGCCGAACAAGGCGCTGCGCTTCGCCGCGGTGGCGACCGCCGCCTCGGTGCTCGGCGGGCTGCTCGGCTACGCGATCGGCTACTTCGCCTACGAGAGCTTCGGCACCGCGCTGATCGCCGCGCTGGGCCTGACCGAAAGCTTCCCCAAGGCGGCGTGCTACCTGCGCGAGTACGGGCCCGAGATCATCATGATCAAGGGCGCCACCCCGATCCCGTTCAAGCTGCTGACGCTGACGGCCGGGTTCATTCACATGCCGCTGGTCACGTTCATCCTCGCCAGCCTGGTCAGCCGGTCGATCAGCTTCCTCATCGTCGGCGTGCTGTTCCGCCTGTTCGGAGCACCGATCAAGGCGTTCATCGACAAGTACCTCGGCCTGGTGACGGCCGGGTTCGTGGTGCTGGTGGTGGGGGGATTCCTCGCGGCAACCCTGCTCGGCGGCGGGGGCAAGGAAACCAACGACAAGTGC
>DATLDS010000215.1:0-5172 GCA_035525735.1 Novosphingobium sp. | reverse complement strand
CCAGCCCCTGGTGATGGGCGACGATCTCGTCGAACGCGGCGCGCGACAGGCACAGCGCCTCGACCGGGTCGATGGCGTGGACGCTGGCGGTGCGCTCGCCGCCGTCGAGGAACGCGATCTCCCCGAGCACCGCGCCCGGCTCGGCGTAGTCGAGCACGATCTCGCGACCGTTGGCGGCGACCATGCTGACGCGGGCAAGCCCGGCGAGCACGATGAACATCGAATCCCCTTCGTCGCCTTGCGCCATCATCTCCTGGTCGCGCTTGAACGAGCGGTGGTGCCCGCGCAGCAGGATGTCCGACAGCTCGTCCGGCTCGCAATCGGCGAACAGGCTTTGGGCGGTCAGCAATTCGGCAAGCTGCGCGGCGTGCATGGAGGCGACCCGGGATCCTTCTGGCGAGGCGCGACCCGTGTCAATTGATGTAATCGCTATGACTGACGCGCTTCGCTGGCAAGATAATTCGCCAGTGCGCCGGTTCTCCGCAATAGGCTAAACGAGCCGTGCCTGCTTGACCGCGGCGCCGACGAACCCGGCGAACAGGGGGTGCGGGTCGAATGGCCGGCTCTTGAGCTCGGGGTGGAACTGCACGCCGACGAACCACGGGTGGTCGGGCCGCTCGACGATCTCGGGCAGCAGCCCGTCGGGCGATATGCCCGAGAACACCAGCCCGCCCTGCTCGAGCGGCTCGCGATAGGCGGCGTTGACCTCGTAGCGGTGGCGGTGGCGCTCGGAAATCACGGTCGCACCATACAGCGAGGCGGCGTGGCTGTTGTGGCTGAGCCGCGCCTCGTACGCGCCGAGCCGCATCGTCCCGCCGAGATCGCCGCCGGCGGCGCGGGTTTCGAGACCCTCGGGGGTCATCCACTCGGTGATGATCCCGACCACCGGGTGATCGGTCTCGCCGAACTCGGTCGAGCTCGCGTCGGGTATGCCCGCGGTGTTCCGCGCGCTCTCGATGCACGCCATTTGCATCCCCAGGCAAATGCCGAAGAATGGCACGCGGCGCTCGCGGGCGAAGCGCACCGAGGCGATCTTGCCCTCCGAGCCGCGCTCGCCGAACCCGCCGGGGACGAGGATGCCGTGCATCGGCTCGAGCCGCGCGGCGATCTCGTCGTCATCGGCCTCGAACAGCTCGGCGTCGATCCAGCGCACGTTGACTTTGACCCGGTTGGCCATCCCGCCGTGGACCAGCGCCTCGTTGAGCGACTTGTACGCGTCCTGCAAGCCGACGTACTTGCCGACCACGCCGATCGTCACTTCGCCCTCGGGGTTCTGGTGACGATCGACGATGTCGTCCCAGCGCGCCAGATCGGGCGCCGGCGCGGTCAGCCCGAAATGGCGGAGGACCTCGGCGTCGAGCCCTTCGGCATGGTACTGGAGCGGCACCGCGTAGATCGTCTTGGCGTCGAGCGCGGGGATCACCGCTTCCTTGCGGACGTTGCAGAACAGCGCGATCTTGGCGCGCTCGCTCTCGGGCAGCGGCTTCTCGCAGCGGCACAGCAGGATGTCGGGCTGGACGCCGAGCGCGGTCAGCTCGCGCACCGAGTGCTGGGTCGGCTTGGTCTTCAATTCGCCGGCGGCGGCGATGTAGGGGACCAGCGTGACGTGGACCGAGCAGGTCGCCTCGCGGCCGAGCTCGTTGCGCAACTGGCGCAGCGCCTCGATGAACGGCAGCCCCTCGATATCGCCGACCGTGCCGCCGATTTCGCACAGGACGAAGTCGAGATCGTCGGTCTCGGCGACCGCGAACTCCTTGATCGCGTCGGTGACGTGCGGGATCACCTGGACGGTCGCGCCGAGGTAGTCGCCGCGCCGCTCGCGCGTAATGATCTGCTGATAGATGCGGCCCGAGGTAACGTTGTCCGACTGGCGCGCCGAGACCCCTGTGAAGCGCTCGTAATGGCCGAGGTCGAGGTCGGTCTCCGCGCCGTCATCGGTGACGTAGACCTCGCCGTGCTGATACGGGCTCATCGTCCCCGGATCGACGTTGAGGTAGGGGTCGAACTTGCGGATGCGGACGCGATACCCGCGCGCCTGAAGCAGCGCCGCGAGGCTCGCCGCCATCAGTCCCTTGCCGAGCGAAGACACCACGCCGCCGGTGATAAATATAAACCGCGCCATGGGAGTCGGGCCTTAAGGCGAGCGAGGGGGTCGCCGCAAGGTGCTCGCGCTGATTTTCCGGCGCGCAGTGCCGATTGTGCGGGAAACTACTGCGCCGCGCCCTCGAGCGGATCGCTGGTCGTCGGGCTCGCGGCCGGCGCGGGCTCGGCCGGAGCGGAGCCGCCGACCCCGGCGAGCGGGTCGCTGCTCAGCGGATCGACCGGTGCGCCGGCAGGCAAGTCGCGCTTGAGCGAGGTGTCGATCTTGGCGCCCGAGCTCGCCCCCACCGCGACCGCGGCAAGCATGATCGAGAGCACGACAAAGGCGATCGCCAGGATCGTCGTCATCCGGGTCAGGAAGTTCGCCGCGCCGCGCGCCGACATCAGCCCCGCGGGGCTGCCGCCGACGCCCAGCCCGCCGCCTTCGGAGCGCTGGATCAGGATCACGCCGACGAGCGCCGCGCCGACCAGCAACTGGACCACGGTAAGGAAGATGAACAGCGACATGGCGTTGAATTACTCAAAGTGAATGGTTCGCGGCGCACTTAGGCGCGGCGTTCCAGTTTCGCAATTGCTTCCCGATTGACGTCGCCCCCTAGTCGAGCGGTTCGCCGCCGGCCGCCGCGACGATCGGCAGGAACGCGTCGGCGGTCAGGCTCGCCCCGCCGACCAGCGCGCCGTTGACCTCCTCGGCGGCGAGCAGCGCGGGGGCGTTGCCGGCGTTGACCGAGCCGCCGTAAAGGATCCGCACTTTTTCGCCCGCCTCGCCGTACGCCGCGATCAGCCGCGCGCGCAGGACGCCATGCATCGCGACCACGTCCTCGACCGCGGCGACGCGTCCGGTGCCGATCGCCCAGACCGGCTCGTAAGCGACCGCGAGCCTCTCGGGCACCGCCGCTGCGGCGGAATCGCCATGCGGCAGCGAGCCGTCGAGCTGGCGCGCGACGATTCCCTCGGCCTGCCCCGAATCGCGCTCGGCGAGCGTCTCGCCGACGCACACGATCACGCCGAGCCCGGCTTCGAACGCCGCCTCGGCCTTGGCCTTGACCAGCGCATCGCTTTCGCCGTGACCGGCGCGGCGTTCGGAATGGCCGACGATCACGAGGTCCGCGCCGGCGTCCTTGAGCTGCGCGGCGGAGACGTCGCCGGTGAACGCGCCCTTGGGCTCGACATGGCAGTCCTGCCCGCCGACGCGAATCGCGCTCACCGCCTCGCGCAGCGCCGCGACCAGCGTGAACGGCGGCGCGAGCGCGACCGAGACGTCGGGATAGCGCGCGGCGGAGCGGTCGATCGCGCGCGCCTCGGCCAGCGACGCGCGCGTGCCGTTCATTTTCCAGTTACCGACGATGAACGGGCGATGCGGCATGGCGGGTGAGTCGCTTCCTCGAGCGTTGAGCGGACGGCGGCGCGCGGCGCTACCAAAGCACTCGACCGATTGCAAAACGCCATTTCCCGCCGTCCCATAGCGGGCGACGCACCGCTCGGGAGCGGCGCTTGCTGCGAGGCGGCAAGGCCCTTAAAGGGCCAGCTCGCCCCGCCTCCCGCGACTTTCTCGAAAGAATCGTTCCGCTCATGATCGGCTTCATCCGCTCGCTGTTCCAGTCGCGCATCGGCGTCGCGGTGACGCTCGCGTTCGTCGGGCTGATCGCGCTCGCCTTCGCCAGCTCGGACATCACCGGATCGAACTTCGGCGGGATCGCGGGTGGCGACCGCGCGGCGAGCGTCGGCGACCGCACGATCGGCACCGGCGCGCTCAACCAGGCGGTGACCAACGCGTTCGACGGCGCGCGCCAGCAGGACCCGACGCTGACGATGCAGCGCTTCGTCGCCGCGGGGGGGATCGACCAGGTGCTCGATTCGCTGATCGACCGCAACGCGATCTTCGAGTTCGGCCGCCGCCACGGGATCGTCGCCAGCGACGCGCTGGTCGGCAGCGAGATCGTCAAGATCCCGGCGTTCCGCGGTCCCGACGGCCAGTTCAGCGAAGCCGCCTACCGCCAGGTTCTCGCTCAGCAGGGGCTGAGCGACAAGACGGTGCGCGACGACCTTGCCCAGGGGCTGGTCGCCAAGCAGGCGCTCGTTCCCGTCGCGTTCGGCGCGACCACGCCGGGCGGCCTCGCGCTGCGCTATGCCGAGATCGCGCGCGAGCGGCGCAAGGGCCGGATCGCGCTGATTCCGTCGAGCGCTTTCGCCCCCTCTGGCGCGCCCGGCGACGCGGCGCTGACGACCTTCTTCAGGGCCAACCGCGCCGCCTACACGCTGCCCGAGCGGCGCGTGCTCCGCTACGCGACGTTCGGCGACGAGGCGCTCAAGGACTTGCGCGCGCCGACCGAGGCCGAGATCGCGCGCGCTTATGCCGCGAACAAGGCCAGGTACGCCGCTTCCGAAACGCGCGGTCTCACCCAGGTGATCGTCCCGACCGAGGCGGCGGCGCGCGCGCTGGCCGCCGAGGTCAGCGGCGGCAAGGCGCTCGACGCCGCGGCGCGTGCCAAAGGCCTGCTCGCGAGCCCAATCAGCGTGACGCGCGAGGCGCTCGCCGGGCAGGCCTCGGCGGCGGTAGCGCAAGCCGCGTTCGCCGCGGCCAAGGGCGCGCTCGCCACCCCGGCGAAAAGCCCGCTCGGCTGGCACGTGGTCCGCGTCGACAGCATCACCAGCCAGCCCGCGCGAACCCTCGCCGAGGCGCACGACGAGCTGGCCACCGAGCTTGCCGCCAAGCTGCGCCGCGACGCGCTGATCGACCTGACCGCGCGGATCGAGGAGCAGCTCGACGAAGGCGCCAACCTCGGCGACGTCGCCAAGGACATGGGCCTAACCCTGACCTCGACCGCGCCGCTGCTCGCCACCGGCCGCGTCTTCGGACAGCCGGCGCAAGCCGCGCCGGCCGAGCTGGCGCGCGTGCTGCCGGTCGCGTTCCTGATGGAAAGCGAGAACCAGCCGCAGCTTGCCGAGATCGATCCGGGCAAGCGCTTCGTGGTGTTCGACGTCGCCGACATCACTCCTGCCGCGCCGCCGCCGCTGGGCGAGATTCGCGACCGCGTCGCCGCCGACTGGACCAAGGCGCAAGGCGCGCTG